>CAWVTO010000034.1:0-13236 GCA_963932895.1 uncultured bacterium | reverse complement strand
AATAAATAAAATAAACAGAGAAATCCAAAATCAGAGAAAACCCCCAAAACCCAGATTCCACTTGTGTTTTAATAAGTTTTTTTACGATTTCGTGTGGAGATCCCGATTTCACGACTCTTTTAAAGAGTGGAGGTGGAGGACCCGCTGCTGACCCCACCGATCAAGCAAGCGTATGGTCTTACCGTATGGGGTATCACTATGTTCATCTTACACGGGCATTCATTTATGACGAGAACCTTATTTCCGTTATACAGCGTGACCAGCATTGTGTCGTTCAGGCCAATAACTTAGCCTCTGGAGATTCTATTTGGACACAGGCATCCTTAGGTGATTGTAACCCTTATCGTGTAAATAATTGTCAGGTAGAAGGGGATATCCTAGTGCTATCTGACGCATCAAGAATGGCAGCTGTTAGTATGAAAACTGGCGAGTTACTATGGACCGATACCACAAAAGATGGTGAGGGAGAGATAAGCATTATTGATGGTATGGTAATAAAGACAGCATCAGGCTTGGAGTATTCTTCTGTCTACGCTATAGATATATTTACAGGAGACAAACGGGAAATTTATAGGGAAGTCATCTCACCCATTTTCAAATTTGGATCTGGGTACTTTTCTCCAAAGAAATATGTAAACACCAACGGCCAAGACATCCTTCTTTTTTATGGTAGAAGTGTTAGAGAAGGGAATACCAACTCAAGGTTACTTGCATTAGCATACAATCTTACCCTCAATACAGTAGAATGGAAAAGGACTTTAAGAGATGATTTTCAATGTACTAAAATTAGTATTGTTGATGACAGGGCTTACCTTATAGGCACAGATTATTTACTCTGTGTGAGTACGAAAAATGGTAGTACTATATGGCAACGGTCAGTAGAGAATCGCAGTGATGATTTTATTATTAAAGATGAGAGAATATTTGTAAGCTCTGGTGCCATATTTAACATGAACTCTGGAGCTAAAGTAGGTGATATTGATAACATCCGCCTAGACAATGGAATGACAATTGCCCAAAATAAGATATTCTCCTGTAGTTACGATCTACGAGTAATCAATACTGAGACTTTAGAATTGACTCGGTATGGTGAACGTTATTCTAGGTACGTTGTGCCACATCCCACCGAAAATTGGGTATATCTTACCAAAGGGAATTCCATCTTTTGTTTAAATTTAGATTTGATACTATGAAAAAAACACTCTTAATGGCACTTTTACTAAGTGCATTCACCTGTGTAGATGCACAAGTGCAAAAAACAGATTCGCTATCACTGGAGTATTCCTCTTTTGCTAAGCTATTCAGGACCTACAAACGAAATGGGTCCACTATAACGAAGGATGAATTTAGAAGCCGGATTTTGTCAAACAAAATTTCTGGTTCAAAATATCAAAGAGGTCGAGATACGCGAATAGCCTCTGGCGTAGTAGGTGCAGTCTCATTGCTAGGAGTAGTTTATTTTACCCGAGAGTTGTTGCAGGATGATGACCTAACAAATCGACCCAGCGGATATTTTGCTTCTTACTTTGGGTTGATGGGTGCTGCTATGCTTAATCTGAGAGGCAAGCAAACCATTCAAGTAGCTATAAATGAATACAACGGTAGCCATGTCACGGTAGAGAATCCAATACGCATAAATCTATCTACGGGTATTCCTGCTTATGGAGTAGGAGCCATAGCAGACGAAGATGCAACAAATAAGGGGCAATCCTCACTGGGAGTAGGTGTAGAAGCTCACCTGTATAAAAATTACTTTGGTTTTGTAGACGCATACAAGCAGTCGAGTGTAACAGAATTTAGCGATGCGTATATTGGTAATCTGGTATTTATAGAAGATGGCTATACCGTTTTGTCTGGGATAGGGGCGAATTATAAGCTTACCAAAAAAATAAGAATTATTGCTAAATATGGCATAGGATACACCACTATTAACAGAGTGACAACTTTTGATGGTGTGCTGTTGAGTAAAGACCAAGACGAGAGATGGGAAGCTTCCCAACTGGGGTTGGGATTGCGGTATTTTCCATTGAAAAACTTTGCAGTGGGTGCCAATGTGAATTTGTCTACGAGTACTCCTCTTTTTGGGTTTGAACTGACCGCTGCATTGTAGTCTCTATGGGGATGAAGAATGATCGTATGTGGCAGATAATAAGAGACCCTCTATAGATTTTTTTTTGGAGTGAATATCAGCACATTGAATGTCAATTAAACCAAAAATGCCCCGAGTTTCCTCGAGGCATTTTTTATATGGTGTATACTTGATTTGGTTTAAAATCTGCGTCTACGCTTAGCACCGTGGCTACCACCGGCACGGCTACTGCCGCCACCTCTGTGTTCTTTGCCTCCACCGCTTCTTGGGCTTCTATCTCTATCGCCACCTCTATCTCTGTCACCGCCTCTATCTCTATCGCCTCTGTCGCGGTCTCTACGATCGCCTCCGCCACCGCTAGGTTTTGGTGAGCTTTCTTCTATGCTTACGTCTCTACCATTGTGCTCCATGTTTTTGGATGCACGCTGTAGGTCTGGTGTATAGCCTTTTTCCATTTCAAAGAAAGAGAACATTTTCATGATTTCAATCTGGCCTATTTCGGGTGATTTACCTTCCATGTGCGAGTTGATCATACCCATTAGTATTTTCGGGTTGAAACCATCTTTTTTACCTTGGTTGATGAAGTAACGCGTCATGTTATCTGCCGTTTTGTGCTCTTTACGCTCACGTCTGTCGCCTCTGTCTCCACCACGGTCTCCTCTATCTCCTCTGTCTCTTCGGTTTCCTCTGTCGCTATCTCTATTGTTGTCTCTGTCTCTGTTTCGCTCACGCTCACGTTTGTCAGAAGTCTTGTTCAAGTCTGGAGCATCACGGTAGTATTCCAAGAATCGGTTGAACTCAGTAGATACGATCTTCTTGATCACTTCTTCTTTGCTCATTTCCTCAAATTTTTCATAAATCTGTGGAAGGAAACCATCAATATGACTGTTGGCTATCTCCGTTTCTTTGATGTTGTCTATCAGGTTAAAAAGTTGCTTTTCGCAAATCTCTTTACCGTTTGGAATGTCAATACGTTCAAATTTACGACCGATTTTTTTCTCCAAGTAACGAAGTCTTTTCTCCTCGTTACCCGTAAGTAGGGTAAGTGATATACCTTCGTTTCCAGCTCTTCCTGTTCTACCACTACGGTGTACGTATACGGCATCTTCATCAGGCAATTTAAAGTTGATAACGTGCGTAAGCTCATTCACATCTAGCCCACGAGCAGCTACGTCTGTAGCTACAAGCAGTTGTAGTGAGCGATTACGGAATTTACCCATTACGTGATCTCGCTGTGCTTGAGACAGATCGCCGTGCAATGCATCGGTGTTGTATCCGTCTTCGGATAGACGCTCTGCTACTTCTTTGGTCTCAGCTCTGGTTCTACAGAAAATGATACCGTAGATATCTGGAGCAACGTCTACCGCTCTTTTCAGAGCAGGATAACGGTCCCTGTTATTTATCTTATAGTACAGGTGTGTTACACTTGTATTTGCTTCTTGCTTGCTGCCGGCAGATATTTCTAACGGGTCAGTCATGTACTTTCTGCTCAGCTTCACCATGTCTGGTGGCATAGTAGCCGAGAAAAGAAGTGTTTGTTTTTCTTTTGGCGTGTTGGCCAAAATGGCATCCAGGTCTTCTGCAAAACCCATGCTTAGCATTTCGTCTGCCTCGTCCAATACAAGAAATTCTACACCTTCTAGGTTCAAGCGGTTTCGCTTAATAAGGTCTAGTGTACGACCAGGCGTACCTACTACTACATCACAACCACGCTCTATGTTGCGTATTTGGCTAGTGATATCTGCACCACCATATACGGCTACTACTTTAAAACCGGGTATGTTTTTACTGTAGCTTTTGATGTCTTCAGCTATTTGCAAACCAAGCTCTCTTGTAGGACTTAGTACGATGCATTTAATACCTTTTTTGCTGGTGTCAATCTGGTTGAGGACGGGCAAACTAAATGCCGCCGTTTTTCCTGTACCTGTTTGTGCAAAAGCAATAAGATCTTGCTTGGATTCTAAAATTTTGGGTAGAGCTAGCTCTTGGATTTTGGTTGGATTGACATAACCCAACTCTTCTATGGCACTTAAAATCTCTGATTTTAAGCCCATTTCTTTAAATGTACTCATTGTTCTTCTATATGTTTAGTATAGCAATAGAGCACATTTCTAAATCCTTATTCGACTAAGGGTTTTTATTCTGACAGTGGTGCTCCGCTGCTAAAATTAGGTGCAAAGGTAATGAATAAGTTCAGATTTGGGTCACTATACGTTTAAATTCAACCTATTGGACGAATTGTCTGTACTATATCATGGGTCTCTTGCCTAGCTTTTTGATGTAAACTTAACGGAAAACAGTAGGGTAGTCCTTACCCACAAGAACTCATCTTAAGTATTAACCTCCTAGTAGCCTTTCGCAGCAGATAGCCGTGGCCATAGCTGCATTTAGGCTCTCGGTAGGGCCATTGCCCGGTATGGTGATGGCTGTGTGCGATAGTTTCTCTAAAAGCTCTGGTTGTATGCCATTGGCTTCGTTGCCTATGAGCAGTACACCACTCTCGCTTTTGGGTAGTGTACGGATATTCTCTCCATTGAGCAGTGTTGCAAAGACGGGTTTGTCTGCTAGTAGCACTTCCAGCTCGCCTACTATTACATTTACTCTAAGGAAGGAGCCCATGGTGCTTTGTATCACCTTACTGTTGTATAGTTCTACGGTATCACTGCTGCAGTATATGGTAGAAATGCCGTACCAGTCTGCTATGCGTATGATGGTACCCAGGTTGCCCGGATCATTGATGCCATCCAAGGCTATTTGCCAAGCAGACGGCTCTGTTGGTCTGTTGTAAAACTGAGCGATGGCCAGTATTTCTTGTGGGTTTTTGAGGTGCGATATAGCGGCAAACTCTTCCGTACTTATAAGCTCAAAATCTGCCTCAATCTTGTCTCCGTTGCTCTCCAAAAAGGCAGGAGTGCATAGTATAGTCTCCACCGGCCAATCACTTGCTGCTAATTCGTTTACAGATTTTAGACCTTCAACGACAAATAGACCATACTTTTGTCTGAACTTTTTAGAACGCAATTGTTGGTACTGTCTTATATTGGCTTTACTTGGCAATGGATTTCGTCTATTTTGAACGCAAAACTAAAATATTGTCTCATACTTTTGGGAATGTGGAGCATTACTGCGTGTAATATTACACGTGTAGTGCCTGCCGGCGAGCAGTTATTGGTGGATAATAAGATAGATCGCAGAGATTCTAAAGGAATAGACTTGGGTGATGAGCGGGATAATCTAAAGCAGCAACCCAACAGAGAACTTCTTGGGTTTATTAAATTTCATCTTTGGGCGTATCAGTACGGAAACAAAGGGCTAGGGGTAGGCAAGAAAAAACGTGGATTTCGCAGATTGATGGAAAAAGTAGGCGAAGCTCCATCCCTTATTGATAGCAATAAAATGGAGTTGTCTGCCAAGCGATTGTCCGAATACTACTTCAGCAAGGGCTATTTAGAAAATGAAGTAACCTATTCGGTCATACCCAAAAAATTGTTCAAAAAAAGAGCGTGTGTGACGTATAATGTGAATCTAAGAGCAGTGCATTCCATTCATAGTCTGAAATATGTCAGTGCATCGCGTGCGATGGATCAGGAGATGCTTGCGTCGCGTAATCAACAGAAGATAAAAATAGGTCAGCGACTGGATTTTGAGAAAATTGAAGCAGAACGTGACCGCTTAAATAATCTTCTCCGCAACAAGGGTTTTTACTATTTCAATAAATCATTTATTGATTTTCAGGTAGATACGAACCAGCGTAGGCTGAGTGCAGATGTAGTGGTAAATATTCGGAACAGAAAAAACAGGGAGCCGCACTACAGGCAAACCATAGAAGAAGTGGTCGTTCGTATAGGCGATGCAGATGGTAAAGATACCCTTCTGTATAGAGGATTGCACTTCTTGGAGGGCAGCTACTACATTAAACCTATAGCTCTTAGTAAAAGTATAAATTTTCGCCCAGGAGACTTCTATAATGCTAGCGATGTTCAGAAAACGTATAGCAACTTACTCTCCATGGGCTTGTTTAATTTTGTGACAATTCGTTTTCAACCTTCTCAGAGTGATAGCCTTAGCAAACTAGCAGTGGAGATCATACTACAAACAGCACCCAAGCATGATTTTACGTGGGAACCTCAAGCCATTGTTACGGCACAAGGAGATGGTATTGCCACCAATCAACAAAACAATATATTTGGTAGCGAGCAGAGTGCAGGTATTGCCAACGTATTTTCATTGGCCAATAGAAATGTTTTTGGCGGCGGAGAGACCTTCAGCATTAGTTCCTTTACCGCACTAGAAACGCAACTGAAACGGGATAATGATGACGTGGTGAACAGTTTTAGGCAGAGTATCAATATGGAGCTTGCAATCCCATCACTCGTATTCTTTGAGCGAAAAGGGTTAAGTCAAATTGTGGTAAAGAAGAGCACGCGATTCAATGCTTCATTTTTACATGATCAAAATATTAATTTCTCCCGAAATGTGATACCGTTTAGCTTCACATATGCATTTACCCGCGGTAAAACATCCTTTAACATTACACCTTTTAGACTAAGTATTAATCAGGCATCTGTAGAAGGAGACTTTCTGGCAACGCTGGATCCCAGTACCCGTTTCTACACCACACAGCTGCTTACCAATAACCTAATCGCAGGCCCTACAGCATCGGTCTATTGGACCAATGAAACGACCAGTCCGCTAAAATACTGGCAGATACGCTCCAATGCAGTAGAGTTGTCGGGTAATCTAGCTTCTGTATACTTCAATGCATTTACAGATCAGCGGGGGATCAATAAGGAAATAAGACTTACAAAGGACATTGCCATTAAATATTCTCAATATGCACGTTCAGATATAGATGCGAGTTACAACCATATCATAGACGAGAACAATGCATTGGCCTATCGACTGTACGCAGGAGCAGGAGTGCCGTATGGCAATACAGCGTTTTTGCCTTTTGAGCGAAGGTTCTTTGTAGGCGGAGGAAGTAGCCTGCGAGCGTGGAGACCTAGAACAATAGGACCCGGTAGCTACAGCGATAGTGCGAATGATATTCGTATAGAAAAAACAGGCGAGTTAATGCTTCAAGGTAGTGCCGAGTTTCGGTTTGATATCATCGATAAATTGGTAGATGGAGCAGTGTTTGCCGATGCAGGAAATATCTGGAATTTTAGACAAGATCCCAATTTTGAGAATGCAGAGTTTCAATTCGATCGATTTTATAAGGAGATAGCACTCAATTCTGGAATAGGATTGCGGTTTGATTTGACGTACGTAGTATTCCGTACAGACTGGGGTATAGCCTTGCACGATCCTTCCAAATTGGAAGGCAATAAATGGGTGATTCAAGATTTTTTCACAAATAGGTGGGTTTTTGATAATACGGCGATTAATTTTGCCATAGGATTCCCATTTTAGTCCGATACAACATTTAGCATAACATGAAGAAAAATAGACGACTCGCAGCAAAAGGTTTTGGAATGATACTACTCATGAGTGTAATGCTATCTGCCTGTAAGGATAAACCTGGAGGTGGCGGTCTCAACTTTTTCTCGTTGCAAGATGATATCACCTTTGGTGCTCAAGTAGCAGCAGAGATAGAAAATGATCCGAGTACATATCCCATACTGGATAGTGCACAGAATGTTGCTGCGTATGCCTTCTTGTACGATATTAGAGACAGAATACTCAATTCGGGAAACGTGGTTCATAAAGATGATTTTCAGTGGCAACTGCGTCTCATTGGCGACGACAGTACCCTCAATGCATTTTGTACACCAGGCGGATATATTTATGTATACACAGGCTTAATCAAGTATTTGGATTCTGAAGATCAGTTTGCAGGTGTAATGGGCCATGAGATAGCACACGCAGATGAGCGACATTCTACGGCAGCACTCACCCGTACGTATGGTATAGATGTATTGCTTAGCATTCTACTAGGAGACAATCAAGGTACGCTTACACAAATAGCCAAAGGACTAAGTAGCTTAAGCTACAGTAGAGGAAACGAGAGCGAGTCGGATATGAGAAGTGTGGAGTATCTGTACCCAACGGAGTATGATGCACGCGGAGCAGCACGCTTTTTTGAGAAATTAGAAGCACAAGGTGGTGCGAGTGGTCCTCAGTTTCTGAGTACACACCCAAACCCAGAAAATAGAGTAGAAGCAATATTTGCTCATTGGGAAAGTCTAGGAGGAAAGGTAGGAGAAACGTTTGAAGCTCGCTATAAGGAGTTTCAAAACAACTTACCATAGTCGCTGGATTACATTTATTAGATTTTAAAAGTTTAGAGAAAATATGGAATTAACCGAGAGTGGTTATGAGGTGGGGGGAGTAAACCTACTAAGTATAGCCCAAGAATTTGATACACCTGTATATGTGTATGACGCAGACCAGATAGTAGCGAACTATCATGAGCTTAAAAATGCGTTTAAAGGTGTGGACGTAAAGCTAAAATATGCGTGCAAAGCCTTAACCAATATCAATGTCTTGAAACTCCTCAAAAACGAAGGTTCTGGACTTGATACCGTAAGCATAGAAGAAGCGAAACTTGGTCTGCACGCAGGGTTCGAGCCGAGTGAAATACTCTTTACACCAAACAGTGTTTCTTTTGAAGAAATACAAGAAGCAGTAGCACTGGGACTGATTATTAATATCGATGAGTTGAGCTTATTGGAACGATTTGGCAATGAGTATGGTGATACCGTATCCTGTTGCATACGTCTCAATCCACATATTATGGCTGGTGGCAATAGTCATATATCTGTTGGTCATATAGATAGTAAGTTTGGTATCAGTATATACCAAGTACCACACATCAAGCGAATCGTAGATGCACTCAATATTCATGTGAATGGACTGCATATGCACACTGGTAGCGATATCTTGGATGCCGAGGTTTTCTTAAGGGGTGCAAAATTATTGTATGAAGCAGCCAAATCCTTTGACAACCTAGCGTTCATGGATTTTGGGAGTGGTTTTAAAGTAAAGTACAAAGAAGGAGACATCACTACAGATGTCAATGATATTGGGGCTAAAATAGTAGAGAGTTTCAAGGTGTTTTGCAAAGAATACGGAAGAGACTTGGAGTTATGGTTTGAGCCAGGGAAGTATTTGGTGAGCAATTCTGGTGAATTTCTGGTAAGCGTAAACGTAGTGAAGCAAACAACGTCTACCGTTTTTGCAGGAGTCAATTCGGGACAAAATCACCTTCTCCGTCCAATGATGTACGACGCCTATCATCACATTACCAACCTGAGCAATCCTAAGGGTACGGGCCGCATCTATTCTGTAGTAGGTTATATCTGTGAGAGTGATACACTTGGGTATGATAGAAGGTTGAACGAAGTGCGTGTGGGCGATGTATTGGCTATTAGTAATGCAGGTGCCTATGGATTTAGCATGAGTAGTAATTATAACTCAAGACTGCGGCCTGCAGAGGTGCTAGTGCACAAAGGCAAAGCACACCTTATTCGCAAACGAGAAAATTTAGATTATTTACTTGAAAACCAAGTAGAGTTAGACTTATCGTAGACTAAAGCTTTTGCGGTCTAGCAATTGGTTGTTGTGGTATAATTCTACACGGTAGTCTCCTTTTGCATACTCGGCTGGGTGCTGGTAGTAGTAGATTATTCCTTTTTCGGTGCCATCGTACTGCATTGTGTTTTTTAGAGTGTAGAGGTCGCTCGTGTCTGTTAGCTTCCGTGTGTTTTGAGTAAGTACCGTGCCATTTGGGGCTATTATTCGGATGATGATTTCTTTTGTTTCTTGCTCTGTAAAGTCACTGCCCAGTACAGTAAAGTTAATTTTGAGACGCTCTACTTTACGGGCTTTGTCTATTACTTCTTGCTCGCCCTTACGTCTGCGTATAGGCTCTACCTTTAGCCCTGTTATTCGGATACTACTGGCTGTGCTAAGTCGCTTATTAAGAACCTTATTTTCGATCATCAAACTGTCTTTTTGTATACCTAGCTCACTTACTTTTAGTGCTCTTTGTTGTGCAATTGCTTGAGAAGCCTTGTATTCTTTTTGTGCTTGCTCAATCTCGGTTATATAAGTGGCATTGCTTTGCTTTAGGGCAGCGATTTCTTTATGTGCTTCTAGCAAGCTACGTGGTTTGTCTACACTAGCAACGCCTTCTTCACCATTGAGTAACTTGGTGATACGGCGGTGTGCTGCTAACAAAGCACGTTTTTTATCCTCTAGCTGTTTGCGTAGCTCATCTTTTAAATCTGTGTGAGCAAGGTTTTCATTTATGCGGTCTTGCAATTGGTGTTGTATATTATCCAGACGTACCTGCATAGAGTCTTTATCAAGCTTAAGAACACTGTATGCTAGTATAAGTTCTTCGTTTTGATCCTGTACCTTCTTAGCATTTTTTGCATATTTGAGAAACAGGAAAGCAGACAACCCTAGAGATACCAAGAAGAGAAAAATAAACACGGGCAGTGATTTACTTTTTGCTGGCTGTTGATTGTTGACTTCCATTTTTTAAGGTGTGTTTCATTACAAAAATAGCTATAATTAAAAAAGACTGTAAGTTTGTGATAGAGAGATCGTTCCTATCATCGTTCTGGTTTTCTCTATTGGGTATTGCAAAGACTATTTTGAAAAATTTTATCTATAAATTAACGCGGTATGAATTTTGGCCATGGTATTGCATTTACTTGCCGCTATTGCCCGTGTATTTTTTTGGTGTATTGCGTACCCGCAGACTATTGTATTTTACAGCAACCAATCCAAGTATAGATATGGGAGGTTTTTTTGGTGAACATAAAGATGAAATACTGGATCTCATTCCCAATCGCCACAAAGCAGTAGGTGTTCATATCACTGAACCTATGACAGAAAAGGAATTAAACGAGGTGCTTCTAGCAAATAATCTTCGTTTTCCTGTAGTGGCAAAGCCAAATGTAGGGGAACGAGGCGATGGTGTGTGTGTGTTGTATTTAATGCACGAATTACTGGCCTACGGCCAAGAAGAAACAGACTATATCGTACAAGAGTATATAGACTACCCCATAGAGTTAGGAGTGCTTTTTTATAGGTATCCAAACGATACAGGAGGGAGAGTCTCTAGTATTACACGGAAAGAATTTTTATCGGTGAAGGGAAATGGCACGCATACTGTTGAACAACTCTTATCCCAGTCGGGCCGCAGCAAAATCTATTTGCCCATGGTTAGAAAGGAGTTTCAGGACAGGCTGCTACTCGTTCCACCAGAAGGAGAAGAATTTGTGGTGCACAAAATTGGTAATCATTCCAAAGGCACACGTTTTATTAATGCAGACGCTTACATTACAGGTGCTTTGAATGCTACATTTAGCGAGATAAACAATCAGGTAGATGGCGTCTACTTTGGCAGGTATGATTTGAAAGTACCCAGTTTTGACCATTTAGAACGTGGGGAGGATATTAAAATTTTTGAATTAAACGGTGTGAGTTCTGAGCCTGGTAGTATGTACGATCAGCAGAATGTTCTCAAAGCCTATAGTATGCTTGCTCACCATTGGCTTGCATTGGTTGAGATCTCGTATCAAAATATCAAAAGAGGGGTGGAGACTACTCCATTGCGGGTATTCTTCCGAAAAGTACGGCATCATTTCTATGGGTAAGCTATGTTTAGTTTAGCTTTATAAAAGAGAATACGATTCGTTTGTCTTCCTATTCTTTGTTGTGAAGACCTAGTTATCGTATTGCGTAAAGTCTATTTTGCCCATAAATTTTTCTTCAAGACATGTCCAAGTATCAGGTGTACGCCAATGACCTCTACCGTACGCAAATCTTGTTTTCTCCCAAGAGTCATACTTGTTGTGAAGGCTCTTTAGGTAATAGATGGCCACTTTAAGGTAGTTTCTGCGTGTTTTGCCGCCTTTCAGCTCTAGTTGATCGTACCAATACCAGTAGGTTTGGTCAATCACTTGTAAGTCTCCGTTGTCTGTGCCGCCATTTGTGTTTTGAATGTACCGCCATCCACTTTCGTTTTGTCCTATTTCTTTTACAAGGGCAAAAGGTACTCCAGCCTCTTGGCAGATAGAGTCTGCTACTTCAAGTACAGATTTAGACGTCATTGCAATCGGGGGTGTTTTACTGATCTCTTCTTTAACCGCAGCTAATGACTCATTCTTTGTAACATTTTGTCTGTTCACAAAACTTGCAGCAACTATTGCAATCAGCAATAATGAACCTACAGCGATGTGCTTGCTCAAATTTTTCATACAAATAATTTATTTTTTTATGTAGTAGCGAGATGCCACTTCATTGTTTTAACAGATTTGTTATACATATCTTTTTTAGATAGTACTGCAAATGTAGTGTTGAAATAAATTGCGAAACACTATCTGGTTACCCACACAATATACTAGTTGCGTTAAAACGTTCAAAATTGTATACAAATAAGAATTTGGGAGAAGCCGTATTGCGTTAAAATTAGCTTTCTGTGACAAACGAAGGTGCGTGAAGCTAAAAAAGGAACTGGAAAGTCATTGCATAAAAATAATGAAAGATAGATTTCCGTATCCTTACAAAAAGGATAAATCTCAAGGTGATGTGGTATTCAGATTAGTGTGCAAGTATAAATCGTGTAAACAAATAAGCCCTCTTTCATTCTTTGGGTGAAAGAGGGCTTGAGGTAATGCAAATAAGAAACTATGCCTCAGCAGTCATTCCTCTTGCACTCAAATAACGCTCTGCGTCTAGTGCAGCCATACAGCCAGTACCCGCAGCAGTAACTGCTTGTCTGTAGGTGAAATCTTGAGCATCTCCACTTACGAAAACACCAGGTATATCGGTCTTTGTGCTATCTGGATGCGTAATGATGTATCCAGCATCGTTCATTTTCAAGTATTCTTTAAAAATATCCGTGTTAGGCTTGTGGCCTATTGCTACGAAGAAACCATGTATTGGAATTTCTTTTTTCTCACCCGTTACGTTGTTAACTACACGCACACCTTCTACAGCGTGTTCTCCCAGAATTTCATCTGTTTCTGTGCTGTATAGAATTTCTACGTTTTCTAAGCTGTTTACTCTGTGTTGCATAGCCTTAGATGCACGCATCTCTTCCTTACGAACGAGCATATATACTTTCTTGCATATTTTAGACAGGTAACTTGCCTCTTCTGCTGCAGTATCTCCTGCACCTACTATAGCCA
>CAWVTO010000033.1:0-13268 GCA_963932895.1 uncultured bacterium | reverse complement strand
ATAGGTGCTCTAGGCCTTGCTTTGGGTAAGCGTTCAGACACTTCGTCATTACGTAACAAAGAGAAAAAGTGTGTCATAGAAGCCACCTTTGATGTGCGGGGGTATAGCTTAGAGCATGTCTACAATAAACATGACCTCGACTATGAGATGCAGACTATTCTACGTAGAGAGATTACGAGCAGTGGTAAGAGCCGTTCTTTTATCAATGATACTCCCGTAAATCTAGCTACGCTCAATGAGCTCGGTTCTAGTCTGATAGAAATACATTCTCAGCATGACAATTTGCAATTGTTTAAGGCTGGTTTTCAATACTACAGTCTAGATGTATTGGCCGGTTGCTTGAATGAGCAGCGAAGTTATTCTGAAGCACTTAGCACATGGCAAAAAGATCAGATGGAACTGGTGCAACTCAAAGAGAAAGAGGCTGAGTTTGCTAAAGAAGCAGATTTTAATCGATTTTTATTTGATGAGCTGTCTACGGCTGATTTGGAAGACATAGACGAAATTGCGTTGAATGAAGAACAGGAACTTTTGGAAAATGCTGAAGATCTTATTCGTACGTTTAATGATGCAGCTCAATTGCTGAGTGGCACAGAGTATACTATTTCAGCTCAGTTGCAAGAACTGAGAAATTCATTGAAAAGCCAAAAAACTTCACTTACGGAAAATCTGACAGAGCGTATTAATTCGGTGATTATTGAGATGCAAGATGTTGCCAGTGAGATAGATAAGTCTGCAGAAGGAATAGAAGTAAATCCAGAAAGACTCGCAGAGGTAAATAATAAAATGGGACAGGTGTTCAACTTAAGATCGAAGCATCGGGCTGCAGATGTGGCAGAACTAATGGAGTTAAGAAACAACTTGGAAGAGAAGCTAGGTGCAACCGAAAATCTAAGCGGAGAGATAGCTATACGCGAACAGAGTATAGCGAAACAGCAATCAGATTTACTTGCTAAAGCTCAGATGCTAAGTAAAAAACGCATAAGACAGGCTGCCAAAATAGAAAAAAGCATTGATGAGTTACTTGCACAGCTTGGTATGCAGCACTCTCGTATCAAATACGATTTGATAGAGAATAATGACTTGAATGCCTTTGGATGCAATGAACTTGTACTAAAATTGAGTTCAGATAAAGGAAATACATTTACGGATTTGAAAAAAGCTGCCTCTGGTGGGGAGCTTGCTCGCATCAATCTTAGTCTAAAAAGTGTATTGGCAGATTTCGTAAAAATGCCAAGCAGTATATACGACGAGATTGATACAGGTGTAAGTGGTGAGATTGCTCGTAAAGTAGGAGGGATGATGAAGCAAATGTCTGATAGTCAACAAGTAATAGTTATTACTCACCTGCCTCAAATAGCATCGTTAGGAGCCAATCATCTTTTTGTTTACAAGTCTGAAAATGCGAAAACAGTAGAGACACAAGTGCGAAAACTCAAGGGGGATGAACGTATTAATGAGATAGCCAAAATGATAAGTGGTGATAACCTGACGGAGCACGCAGTAGAGCAGAGTAAGGAGTTGCTCAAAGGGTGATCCTTGCTTGATAAACGAGTGTAGTTACCTACTATTCAACTAGGTATACGCACCCAAATCTCTATTTTGATATCCTGAGAGATGGGTTACTGTTTCCCAAGTTTTCTGTCTAACTGTGATAGTAGGGAGATTCTCATCTCGAAATGATATGATAATTGACTTCATTCCGAACCTCTGGTGCAATTCTGTCTTAGTGATATCTCTAAAAGGAATAAAAAGAGGTTTATGTCCAATGCTAAAAATTAGTAAAGGTTTAATGAAAATGCCTGTTTTGTTGCAACTAACAACCAGTGAATTATTGTAATTCACTTTACCAATCTTAGCAGAAATGATTCCAATCTTGTCTAGATCAGCCGGTGTCTCACTCTCGTATTTATCAGCAAACTTATGCCATGCAAACCGAGATATAATGAAGACTACAATACAAATCCATAGGAAAACGCCAATTAAAAATACGGGAGTAAAATTTTCAACGTTTGACTCCACATATGTTCCTATCTCTCTTATTACTTTTTCCAATTCTTTCATAGGTACTCCAATACTCGTTCCATTTTCATTCCTCTACTTCCTTTTATTAGGAAGGCTGTATTTTGATAATTAGCATCCTGAATTTGTTTGCCAAGCTCTTTCATAGTAGGCGAAGTTGTACATCCGCTGTTGCCAGATATAGCTGCAAAGTGGTCTCCTAGCGTGTATATTTTGGTAAACCCAAAGTTGGATGCCCATTGCAGGAGTTCATCATGTTCTTGATTGGCCATTGGTCCCATTTCGAACATATCTCCAAGGATGAGTACCTTGTCTTTTTGGGGCATTTTAGCAAAATTGCTAATGGCTACCTGCATGCTGCTAGGATTTGCATTGTATGCATCCAGTAATAGGGTATTGGTTCCTTTTTCGAGTAGTTGTGACCGATTATTATCTGGTTTATAAGCAACTATAGCATCTCTGATATCGGCTAGTTCTACATTTAAGTGTTCGCCTACAGCTATGGCGGTAACAATATTATCCAAATTGTAATCTCCCATAAGCGGAGAAGTAAATGCCATTGATTTATAAGTAAAAGCTATGGCCGGCACCAATGCTGATATAGTGCAATCTTGTTTAGAAAATTTGATTTTGTGTTCTATACTTCTGCTCATGCGAGTCAGCCATTCATCGTCAGTATTTATAAAAGCACAACCACCATTTTTGAGTAGGTAGTGATAAATTTCGCTTTCTTCCTTGGCCACGGCCTCCAAAGTGCCAAATCCTTCAAGATGCTCCTTACCTATATTGGTTATTAATCCGTAGTTTGGGTCAGCTATTGCACACAGTTCCTCAATTTCGCCAGGGCTGTTCGTTCCCAATTCTATGATGGCAACTTCTGTATCTTGTGGCATTCGTAATAGCGTGATAGGTACGCCAATATGATTATTGAAGTTGCCTTGTGTACAATGCGTTTTGTATTTTTTAGCGAGTACGCTGTATATGAGATTCTTTGTTGTTGTTTTACCATTACTTCCGCATATCCCTATCACAGGTATGTCATAGCATTTTCTATGAAAAGAAGCAACTTGTTGCATAAACACTTGTACGTTTTCTACATGAATACATCGTTCATCTTCGCCTACGTTTTCATCTACGACTGCAAAGATTGCACCCTGTTCAAGTGCTTTCATAGCAAAGGTATTGCCATTGAAATGGTCTCCTTTTAAGGCAAAAAATATACATCCATCTGTGATAGCACGACTATCTGTGGTGAATTTGAAATCGCATTGGACGAAAAGATTGTAAAATGACTGTAATTCCACGTGTTGTTTTTTATATGAGTGCAACAAATTTGGTATATTAGTGGTCTGATTAAAAATAAGTTTATGAAAAAGTTAGTTGCACTGTCTATTATTTGCTTTTCTGCACTTTCGTCTATTGCCCAACTATTCGAAATTTCCAGTGATCCAGTTTTTCAAAAAGCAAATGGAGATGTGTATACATTAGCTTTAAGCGGGGGACTTAATCAGCCACAGTTTTCCAACCTGGATTTTAACAATGACGGTAAACAAGATTTGTTCGTTTTTGATAAAGAAGGAAATAAAGTGTTGGTCTTTGTATCACAAACTACAGGCAACACCATAAGCTACAAATACGCTCCAGAGTACGAAGGCTCTTTCCCACTGGGAGAAGATTTTATGCGATTAGCTGACTATGATAACGATGGTAAGCCAGATGTATGGACATTCTCCACTGGAAAAGAGCGTGGAGTCCATATTTATAAAAATACATCTACGGCAGTTATGAGTTTCAGTAGTATGGGTAGACAACTTACCCAAGACAATGTGAGTCCAGATGCCGCTGGAAACTATACCGAGCGTAATTTCACACATATAGGAGGAGGGCAACCTGCTATAGTAGACATAGACGGAGATGAAGATTTAGACTTTATAACTACTTTAAACCTAAATGGTTCTCAAATGATGCTTACACGCAGTGTATCCGCAGATAATAACCTGCCCTTAAGTGATTTAAAATTTGAAACAGTAGATAAGTGTTATGGCGGCATAGATGAAAAAAGTGGGGATATGATTACCAATGCTACATGCTTTTTCTATGAAGCCTACAAAAAGAAACATGCTTCGTCCAAGACGTTATTGTTTTTTGATAGTGATAAGGACGGTGATATGGACTTGTTCTATGGAAACTCAGAAAAGGAAAATACACCAATTTACTTTTTTCACAATGACAGAGTAGAGCTGAACTTTTATAAAGATACGTTTACCGCTATAGACACGAACTATTTTAGCAGTACAATAGAACGTCAAATGTCAATTGCTCCCAATATGTCTTACGTAGATATAGATTTGGATGGGGAGTTGGACTTAATATTATCTACGAACGAAGGAGACAAAACCTCTTATCCAATACGAGAAACGAATAACACCTTACTATTTATAAATGATGGAGAGACGGATAATCCATCATTTAATTTTCAGCAAAACAATTTCTTGGGAGGAGAAATGCTTGATTTCGGTTCGCATACTGCTCCAGCTTTTGGAGACTTAGATGGAGATGGGGATGAAGACCTTATATTAGCAACGAATGGAGATCACTACCTCACTGGAGATACGAGTGACAGGTTAGTGTATTTCCAAAATATTGGAGATAGAACAGACCCGATATTTAAACTTATGACGGAGGATTATCTTGGTTTATCTATGGGTCATTATCGAGGATTACGACCCGCATTTGCAGACTTAGACGGAGATGGTGACTTGGATTTATACCTGGGCAAAAGAGATGGGAGTATTGCTGAGTTTGTGAATAGTGGAACATCAACAAATCCTGTGCTGGTTCTTACAACCGAAAATTTTGGAAACATAGCATCCACTGGCAATGCAGCTCCGTGTTTTTATGACCTGAACGGAGATGGAACCCAAGACCTACTTCTTGGTTCGTACTCTGGTAAAATTGCTTATTATACGAATGAGGGAACCCTGAATGTTCCTTCATTTAGCCTTAAGAATCAAGAATTGGGTAATATTTCTGTGAATCAACTGATACTTGTAAGCAAGATAAATCCAGATGGAACGATTGGAGATACGCTTGTACCAGCTCCATTTGGTAATGCTGCACCGCAAGTTATAAAGTGGTCAGAGAAGAGCATAGGCATTAGTGTAGGCTCAGAAGAAGGTGTTGTAAGACTTTTTGAGGTTCCTGCAGACTTAACATCCTCTTTTGCAGAGGAGAAAGATTATATGGTGCATGAAATTACACTCACTCCATATACACTTGACCACGGAGCTAATACTATTCCTGCCGCTGCAGACTTAGATGGAGACGGTATAAGTGATTTATTGGTTGGGAATAGCAGAGGTGGCGTAGGTTATCTTAAAGGGAATAAACGAGAAGTAAATAGTGTTAGAAGAATAATAACGCAACAAGAAAGGTTTGTCTTAGCTCCTAATCCTGCTCAGTCTTCCGTTACTATTTTTACCAAAAGCAATGATCCTTTTGCCTATGAGATATATCATCTATCTGGTAAAGTAGTGGCACGTGGTCATGCGATGACCGGACAATCTATACAATTGAATAATGCCATCAGCAACGGGGCTTATTTTGTTCAACTTAAGAATGAGACTAATTTCTTCGCTACTCAGAAATTGATAATTAGTAAGTAGGGCATTTTTGATCTGCCAGGTTTATTTTGCGACTTTATAGATGCAGCCACATAAGCAGATAGATACAGAAGTAGTCATCATAGGTGCCGGACCAGCAGGTTGCAGTGCATCTATATACTTAGCCAAGTTTGGAATACCACATGTCATAGTAGAGAAAGAGACCTACCCACGCGATAAAGTGTGTGGCGATGCATTGAGTGGGAAAGTAGTAAATCAACTCAAAAAGCTCAATCCTGAATGGGTAAAAGAGCTCAACGAGTTTTCAGATGCGTATACACCGAGTTGGGGTGTACTATTTTCTGCTCCAGATGGCAATGAGATTGGAATACCATTCAAACATAAACCAAGTGAAGCAGAACACAGTCCAGGATTTATTAGCAAACGTATAGATTTCGACTATTGGCTTTTTCAAAAGCTGGACACCAATTTTGCCAAGGTACTTCAGAATACAGAAGTAAAAGAGGTTACTATTCACAAAGATGGGGTAGAGGTAATATGCAATGTCTGTACAATAAATGCTAAAATAATACTCAGTGCTGAAGGTACACGAGCACTTGTTGCTAAAAAATACCTGAACTATACATTAGAGAAGCAACATCACTGTGCGGGTCTGCGTGCGTATTACGATGGAGTTACCGGACTCGATGAGCAAGGATTTATAGAATTGCACTTCGTAAAGGAGAGTTTGCCGGGCTATTTTTGGGTCTTTCCATTGCCCAATGGACAAGCCAATGTAGGTATAGGAATGCTGAGTAAGTACGTGAGTAAGAACAAAGTTAACCTCAAAAAACTGATGCTGGAGGTGTTGGAGAGTCCAAAATTCAAGGATAGATTCAAGGATGCAAAGCTTCAGAATAAAATACTTGGTTGGGGACTGCCACTAGGTAGTAAAAAGAATAGACCCATAAGTGGAGAACGTTTTTTGCTGGCAGGAGATGCGGCGAGTGTTATAGATCCTTTTACGGGCGAAGGCATAGGCAATGCAATGTTTACTGGCAAATGGGCGGCGGAGCAAGTGAGAGATTCTCTGGTAAGTAACAATTTCTCTGCCAACGAGTTGCGTAAATACGATAAGACCGTTTACAAAAAAATAGGAGGAGAGCTACGTGTGAGTACTGTAATGCAGCGGTTAATTAAATATCCATGGCTATTTAACTGGATGATTCGTAAAATTAAGCGAAATCCAGAACTGCGAGAAACCATTACCTTTATGTTCGACGATGTAGACCTTCGTAAAAAATTTACGAGCCCAATGTTCTATTTGCGGGTGTTGCTTAAGTAAGCTAGTAAAAATTAAAGACCTATTCGATTGTTTGCAGTTTCAGTGCAGGTGCAGTGTCATACTGCTTTATACCAGTGAATGAAGTGGAATACCGTATTTCAGGAGCAAATGTGAAATAATTAAACTTTTTGCGGAATCCTATTCCTGCGTTTCCGCCTAAGTTTGGTGGGGTAGCTAATGCAGAGCTGGAGTTCTCTAGTGTATCAAAAAAAAAAGAGTTGAAGTACAACTCCAACTCTTAAAACATGAATGCTATATGTGATCTAGTTTCTCCCGGATCTTACGCCTCCGTCGGTATCCCAGATAGCTCCCGTTACCCAAGATGCTTTGTCTGAGAGTAAGAAGGTAATGCTATTTGCTATATCAGCCGGAGTGCCTATTCTACCTATTGGATGAAAGGCATCGAAACCAACCAATGCTTTTTCAGCTTCCTCTTTACCACCAAATACACCATGATATACGGGAGTATTCACTACAGCAGGAGAAACCGCATTTACACGTATCTTGTAATCAGCAAGTTCCATGGCAAGGTGTTGCGTAAGCGAGTGTAAACCTGCTTTTTGCATCGAGTATGCAGAAGAAGGAGTTGCTTTTACAGCCTGTTTTGCCCACATAGACCCTACATTCACTATTGCTCCGCCTTGTGTGTCTTTCATTTTATTAGCAGCTGCTTGTGTAATAAAAAAGAAACCTTTATTGAGGTTTAGGTATGAATCATAGTCTTCTTTGGTATGATCTAGAAATGGCTTTGGCCCAAAAATACCAGAAGCGTTGACCAAGTAGTCGAGGTTTTGTAGTCCATTGATAGAGGAGATTAGAGTTCTTACATCTGATTCATTCGTGATGTTTACAGTGTGTTTGTACAAGTTGTCTGCATCTGCAACCTTATCAGTATTTCTTCCGATGATGTGCACTGTTGCTCCCTCTTGGAGTAATTGTTCTGCTGCGGCTTTTCCGATTCCGCTCGTGCCACCTACTACGATGGCTGTTTTGTTTGTGAATTGTTTCATTTCAATTATATGTTGTTTGTTAAATATAGACAGACAGGTCTGTCTTTTAATGGATAAAAAAATTATGCTATTAAATCGATGCACATTTCTTTGGCACTTTCTATTGGCCAATCTTCTTTATGCAAATGGCTTTCTGCTACTCCACTTTCATAAAGTAGGTATATTTTACGTGCAAGTTTTCCTGCTTCTACTACGGTATATTTATCTTTATTTTCGAATACCAAGTCTTGAACGAGGCTCAAGAATACTCTTTTCTGGTGTTGTATTTCTGCTTTGATAATTACGTCATCCTTTGCTACTTCTGAAATAGTATTAATGCACCAGCAGCCATTGAAAGCCTTGCTATTAAAAAATTCTAAGAGGAAATCAAACAAACCAATAATTTGATCATTCCCAGCAGGCTTGGCTCTACAATAGCTATATATATTGGCTAGAAAAGAACTATTCCTGTCTTGCAAGTATGCAAGACATAGATCATCCTTCGATTTAAAATGGCTGTAGAGCGTTGCCTTCGCAACTCCACTTTCTGCTATAACCATATTGATGCCAGTTCTGTTATAACCATTGGTATAGAACAACTCTGATGCGGTATCAATAATGTGTTGACGTATGGCTGAATGCTTCATTGCGAATACAAATGTACTACAGATTTCTAAAAACAGACAAGTCTGTCTTTTTTTTTATTAAAGTTGATTAATCACATCCAGCGGTCCACCACAGTATACGGCGTGGCAGGTTCTACAGGCTTGTATACTTGCGTCGTAGAAGTATTGTTGCGAGTCACGGCGTTCTACACCTTTTAAAGCATTGGTATACGCCGGTACCATTCCTAGAAATGCAGCTTCGTCATGCTCACCACGTGTAGCGGTCTGCGTAGCAAGATCATAGAAACTCTGCGGTACATGAGTAATGGTATCTCCAGCAGCAAGTGTAGCCTTGGCTTCTTTGCTCCAAGTTACCATTTCCCGCATCATAGCACTTAGCTCAGAAGCTTCATACATATCTGCCGTGTCGGTATTGTTTGATTGACCACAAGAGATTGCAGTAATTGCTATAAGTATGAATAGGATGTACTTCATTGGAGTAATATTTTTTGATTCCTATTTCATTACTACACCTTCTGCCATAAAGGTAAGTTTCACCTCTGGCTCTGTGATAGCAGCTATTTCTTCTGCTGTAGCTTCAGCATCTCTAGCGTACTCTATTCTGTCTTTTACAGAGACCGTATCTTGGTATGCCCAGCCTCTTATCACAGCATCATGGTCCGCACTATTCTTGGGTACAAAAAATCCGTAATCCTTGAATTTTACAAACATCTCGTTGCCCGCTACAGACATATTCATCCAGCATCCTTTTGCTTGACAAGCTGCAGCTACGTTTCCTGCGACAGTTGCATATACAGAATCTTTTCCGGCAAGTTCTGCCATTAGTTGTTCTCCCGTTATTGTCTCGGAGGTATCCCACTTGGTATCGCCATAATTGCCTGCTACTGTAGTGCTTTCATCTGTGGATGTAGCATTGCCGCTGCAGCTAGCAAAAAATGCTCCAGCTGCTAGTATGATAATGATTTTTTTCATATTGATTGTGGTTTATAGTGTTGCAAATGTATTTTTTCTGTGCAATAGGTGTACTCTATTTCTTGATTGCTTGCTACTATGATGAGTTGGTCTTGGCAAAGTTCCTGTATGGTGTTTGTATACCAAGCTGCGTTCTCTGCATCAAAATTGGTGCAAGGCTCATCAAGCAATAGGGCAGGAGCTGCTGTATACAAGGCTAAAGATAATTTTACCTTGTTTTTTAATCCTGATGATAGTTCTACAAATTTTTTATTGAGAAACGGTTGTAATCCTGAGCGTTTCCATTGTTCTTCCATACTTATTTTTTTGGTTTTGAATTGGAAATGCAAATGGAATAGCTCTTCAACGGTAAAATCATCCAACAGGTGCATCTCTGGGCTGCAGAAACTAAATAGCTCATTGGGAGGTGTAGTTTCTGAGTAGGACACTATGCCTTTGGTAGGAGCTATGGCTCCGCCGAGTATCTTAAGTAAGGTGCTCTTTCCGGAGGAATTTGCACCAAGTAGGACATACTTGTTATTGGCAGTAAACGTATAGTTGAAATCCTTGAAGAGAATCTCTTTTGTATAGCGTTTGGCAATATCTGTACAGGAAATGCTGAGCATTTTCTTACCTTGAGATATAGCCTTTCATTACCCCTCTATCAGACTTGCGTATGAAACTGATTATCTCATCACGCTCCTGAGTAGCGGGCATTTCTGTTTCTATATTGACAAGAGCTGCGGCATTATTCATCCCTCGCAAGTATAACTTGCGGTATATCTCTTGTATCTCACCTATTTTTTCTGGAGTAAACCCGCGTCTACGAAGTCCGATACTATTTACCCCCTCATAACTAAGTGGCTCGCGAGCGGCTTTGGTATAGGGCGGTACATCTTTACGTACTAGGCTACCACCACTTATCATAACGTGTGGACCAATATTTACAAACTGATGCACAGCAACAAGTCCACTTAGTATAGCAAAGTCATGTATTATTACCTCACCAGCTATCTGTGTACCGTTACCAATTATTACGTGATCTCCCAAGATGGTGTCGTGTGCTACGTGTGAGTATGCCATGAGCAAGCAGTTTTTGCCTATTACTGTTTTGCCTTTCGCTACAGTTCCTCTATTTATGGTTACACATTCTCGTATAGTAGTATTGTCTCCTATATGTGTAGTAGTCTCTTCTCCGTCAAATTTCAAATCTTGCGGAATAGCAGAAATTACTGCTCCTGGAAAAATCTTGCAATTCTTACCTATACGAGCACCTTCCATTATGGTGGCGTTAGACCCAATCCACGTTCCTTCGCCGATTTCTACATTTTTGTGAATCGTTACAAAGGGTTCTATTACTACCGTATCAGCTATTTTAGCTCCCGGATTTACATATGCTAATGGTTGAATCATATTTATCGGTTTTCTACTATTTGTGCCATCATATTTGCTTCAGAAACTAATCTGTTGCCTACAAAAGCTTCTCCTTTCATCATACACAATCCTCTGCGGATAGGTCCTGTGAGTGACATGCGTATTACCAACGTATCACCGGGTACCACCTTATCTTTAAATTTGGCGTTTTCTATTTTTACAAAATAGGTGCTCCAGTTTCCGGGATGTTCTTTGCCCGCTAGAACGAGTACACCACCAGCTTGTGCCATGGCTTCTATTTGCAATACACCAGGCATAAGTGGTTCGCCTGGGAAGTGACCTTGGAAAAAGTATTGATCTCCAGTAATGTTTTTAACAGCTACTACCTCAGTATCAGTCAGTTTTACGATTTTGTCTACCAATAGGAAAGGATGCCTATGCGGTAGTATAGACGCTATTTGTTGGTAGTTGAATACAGGTACTGCATTTTGGTCGTAAACGGGAGTAATATCTTGTTTTTTTGCTTTTTTGGCTGCTATGTAAGCCTTCTTTATCTTTTTGGCAAATTCTACATTGGCTGCGTGACCTGGTCTGGCCGCGAGTATTTGTGCTTTGAGTGGCACACCTGCAAGTGCAAGATCACCTACCATGTCGAGTAGTTTGTGACGAGCAGGCTCATTCTGAAAACGCAATTCAACGTTATTCAAAATACCTTCCTTCTTCACCTCTATTTTTTCTTTGTTGAAGAGTTTAGCAAGACTTTCCATTTCGTCGTCTTCTATTACTCTATCTACTATTACAATAGCATTATTCAAATCTCCTCCTTTAATCAGGTCATGCTTTACAAGCATCTCTAATTCGTGCAGGAAACAAAATGTTCTGCAACTGGATATTTCATCTTTAAATTCAGAAAGATTTACGATACTAGCATGCTGACTACCTAGCACTGGTGAGTTATAGTCTACCATAACGGTCAATCTATAGTCATCTGCTGGTAGAGCCATCATTTCTACTCCTTCTCCATCGGAGTAATTGATGCGGCGAGGTATTTCGAAGTACTCTCGCTCTTTCTTTTGGGTTTCAATGCCTGTAGCAAGTAGCACATCTACGAAGGGTTTACTACTTCCGTCCATTATTGGAGTTTCAGGAGCGTTCAGCTTTATTAGACAATTGTCTATTTCTAAGCCGGCTAGGGCTGCAAGCACGTGCTCAACTGTATTTACACGAGCACCATTGTCTTCTATGGTTGTGCCTCTGCTGGTATCTACAACAAGGTCACAATCTGCTTTTACTTTGGGTTCGCCTTCAAGATCTACACGTTGAAATACATAACCGTGATCCTCTGGTGCTGGCTCAAAAGTGAGCTGAACGGGGTTGCCTGTATGCAGACCAACTCCTGATACCGTAACGGCCTTTTTAATGGTTGTTTGAAACTTATCCATCACTCGATTTTTTCTCTTGTTTTAGTTGTTGTTCTAATTCTCTAACACGTAGCTCTAGTTTTGGAAGATTTCTCCAAAGCACACGTGATTTCATTTCGTCCTTGAATGGAAGGTGCGGAGATCCAGTGAATATTCCTCCCGGTTCTTTCACATCTTTATTTATTCCTCCTTGACCGCCAAGCGTAGTTTTAGCTGCCACTGTTACGTGACCTACAACACCACTTTGACCAGCAAATACACAATTTGGGCCTATTTTAGCACTCCCAGCTATACAAACTCCTCCGGCTACTATACAATTTTCGCCAAGCTCTACACCATGTGCTATTTGCACTAGGTTATCTAGTCTGCATCCGTCTTTTATGACGGTACTTCCCATATTGGCTCTGTCTATACTCGTATTACTTCCGATCTCTACTTTGTTGCCTATTACCACATTTCCTATTTGCGGTATTTTAATGTACGCACCATCAGGAAGTGGAGCATGCCCAAAACCATCTGATCCTATTGCAGCACCACTGTGAATGAGGCAGTCATCACCTATTTTAGATTGATAGTATACACTTACATTAGAGCGTATTGTTGTGTTTTTTCCAATGCTAGTATCCTCGTATATACAGCTATTGGCCATTACTTTTGAATTGTCCCCAATAGTTACATTATTGCCGATATATGCATGTGAGCCTATATGGCAATTTTTGCCAATAGTGGCTGTTGGTTCAATTACCGCAGTAGGGTGTATACCCGTATTTGGGTCTTTGTAATCAAAATATTGTATTAGTATAGTGCAAAATGCTACATAAGGATGAGAACATCGTATTACGGTAAGACCTTGAGGTATATCTGTAAAAGAGTCATCTAATAAGACTATACCTGCGGATGTGGTTTGGAGGTAATGCCCATATTTCTTGTTAGACAGA
>CAWVTO010000032.1:0-13451 GCA_963932895.1 uncultured bacterium | reverse complement strand
CTGCTTGTCTTACATACCTAAATATGTTGTTTGCTGCAATGAGTTTTTTATTGATAAGTGTATCAATACCAATTGTTTGTGACAGATTTATATAATCCATATTCTCTACCATGGCTATTGTTTTTTCTACGCCATGATTTTTGGCAACCAAACAACTCATTATGTTGGTTTCCGAATTCCCTGTTACAGCAATAAATGCATCCATATCTGATATGTTTTCATCTTCCAATAGGTGCACATCGTGACCATCGTCGTTTATGATGAGCGTTTCAGGCAAATCATCTGCTAACTCATTGCATCTCTCCGTATTAGATTCTATGAGTTTAACATTCTTCCTACGACTGATCTTTTTGGCAGTATTGTATCCCACATTGCCGCCTCCCATTATCATGACGTTTTTTACTTCATGTTTGGTCTTTCCAGATACTTCTCTAATCTGTTCTATACCTGCAGGCAAACACAGGAAAAATACGTGATCATTCTCTTCGTACACAAAATCGTCATCTGGAATAATAGGTTCACCACTGCGTTCTATGGCGATGGTCTTGTAGTATTTTTCCTTATTGTACTCTTTGCACGCGTTTACAGTCTTATTTATAAGCTTACTTTCCTTTTGCAAGTAGACACCCAAAAGCGTGAGTTTACCAAATTCGAAATCGAAGGCATTACTGAATGAAGATCGTCTTAAGAGTCGTATGATTTCTTTTGAGGCTAAATCCTCCGGACTAATGATAACATCAATACCCATCCCTTCTAGGTCAAGTCTATCGCGTAGTTTTAAAAATTCTGAATTATTTACACGTGCTATTGTCTTTTTAGCACCCAGTTGTTTTCCTAAAGTAGCAATGGTAAGGTTGGTGGTTTCTGATGAGGTAACTGCTATGAGTAAATCTGCATCTGCAATTCCCGCCTTATCCAGTATGCTCAACGAATAAGCACTGCCATGTACCGTGAGTAGATCCATCTCAGCATCAGCACGGTGTAGCACTTTGGCCCGTGTATCTATTAAAACTATGGAATGTGACTCCTTGGTAAGTAACCTCGCAAGGTGATACCCAACTTCTCCGCCTCCAGCGATTAATATTTTCATAAAAGCAGTGCAAATGTATAGTTATTCATACCGAAGTTAACTACACAAGCTTATTTTGTGTCTATCACCGCCATTACTGCTCTAGCAGAGGCTATTTTCTTCCTTACACCATCTTTCACAACAAATACCTCTCCAGTAGTAAATACCATTTTTTTTCCTGGTTTCTCTACTTCACCGATGGCTAGTATGGTATCTCCATCTCCCGGATGCAAGTAATCTACACTAATGTTTGCTGTAACCACACCCTTATCTACTGGCATAAGCGTATATGCCGCAAAACCCATGACTATATCCAGTATTGTTGCAGAAACTCCACCGTGTACAAAGCCATACTGTTGCAAGTGTATTTTTTCTATAGGCATCTCTCCTACTATTTTGCCTGCCTCTATCTCAGACAAATCAAAACCCATATGATGCATAAAGTGCTGCCCGCTTAAACGCTCCCTTATTTTCTTTTTAAAATTCGGATCTTTTGATTGAAACTCGTCCATTGATCGGACAAATATAATACCGCAGACTATTGCATCAAGGGAATGACACTAGTAATCCTGCGATAGCCTACAGTGGCTGTTAGGTTGAATAAACATGTATTAGAACCAAACAGATTACCGACAAGCTACTTAGCAGGTATTGAGTTACAGAATCTCTTACATTTCAGCAGGCGTATCGCACAAATAGCAATCTCAAAATGTCAACTCTTCGTAGGCTCCTCTCAACTCTCCATGAGCGTGTTTTTGGCCTAGTCGCTTAGTTACAGCTAAACCTTGTTCGTAAATTTTCTCTGCTTCATCGTCTTCACTTATACGTTCATACAATTTACCTAAATGGTAGTACGTTGCAAAATAATCAGGTTGCTTTGCTACCAGATTCAGATATAGCAGTAGTGCTTCATCATCATTACCAAGAGATACGTGCTCTGTTGCAAGAGCATAGAGCAAAAAAGCATCTTCTGGTGTTTCATTTAAAAAGGTTTTAATCTGCTCTATTCTGGCGTTACTTGACATCTTTTTCAGCTATTTATCCGTACTTTTGTGCTCCAATTTTAATACAATTTTTTAGAATGAAAATATTAGTATGCGTGAGTGTAGTACCAGATACTACTACCAAAATCACTTTTACCGATGGAGATACACAGTTTAACAAGGCTGGTGTTCAGTTCATAATAAATCCATATGACGAGCTGGCTCTAACTAGAGCGTTAGAATTAACTGAGGCTAGTGCAGGTTCTGTTACCGTAATCACAGTAGGAGAAGCAGATGCAGATCCTATCATTAGGAAAGCCCTAGCTATGGGTGCTGGTGATGCTATTCGTGTAGACGGAAGTGCTAAAGACGGAATGTACGTTGCAGCTCAAATAGCCGAACAGGCAAAACTAGGGGAATATGACTTGGTGCTCACCGGTCGTGAGTCTATAGACTACAACGGAGGACAAGTACAGGGTCTTGTAGCAGAAATGCTCGAATGGCCAGTCATAAATGTGGCTACCTCTATAGATGTGGCAGATAATATAGTGACTGCGACTAGAGATATAGATGGTGGTAGAGAAACGGTATCTGCACCGCTACCCTGCGTAGTGAGTGCTCAAAAAGACCTATGCGAGCCCCGTATACCAAATATGAGAGGCATCATGCAAGCACGTAGCAAACCATTGAACGTTGTGGCTGCGACAGATAAATACGACTACACAAGCGTTGCTAAGTATGAACTTCCTCCTGTAAAAGGCGGCGTGAAGATGATAGATGCAGCAGATGCAGAGCAATTGATAGATATATTACACAACGAAGAAAAATTATTTTAGGAGATGGCAGTAATAGTATACGCAGAAAGCGATAACGGACTATATAAGAAATCAAGTTTTGAGGCTGTAACCTACGGCAAAGACTTGGCAAATAAACTAGGGACAACTTGTTTGGCTGTTTCTATAGGAAATAAAGGAGACGAAAATCTAGGGACATTTGGTGCAGATAAGCATGTGCATGTAGTAAGTGATGCTCTAGCTACTTTCAATCCACAAGCATTTGCTAAGGTACTTAGTGAAGTTTCTGAAGCTCATAGCGGAAACGTGTTAGTACTTTCTCAAACATACAATGGAAAATCCATTGCTCCTCTTTGTGCAGTAAAACAAGATGCTGCACTGGTAACAGGAATAGTAGATATGGCAGATACTGATGGAGGTTTTACAGTAAAGAAAACTACTTTTTCGAGTAAAGCTATTGCTCATGTAAGTATCAATCAGGATAAAAAAGTGCTTACTGTTATACCCAACTCATACAAGATAGCAAGAGATGGTAGCGATGTAAGCGTTGAAGAAGCTTCTACATCTGTTTCAGGTAGTGATGTAAACAGCACTATTATATCTACCAATAAAGAAACTGGTAAAGTGCCATTGACAGAAGCAGAGCTTGTAATATCTGCAGGTAGAGGTCTAAAAGGACCTGAAAATTGGAACCTGGTAGAGGATTTGGCAGATGCACTGGGTGCGGCTACAGCGTGTAGCAAGCCAGTAAGTGACATGGAGTGGAGACCCCACAGCGAACACGTAGGACAAACAGGCATTACAATAGTGCCAAATCTGTATATAGCAGCAGGTATATCTGGAGCGATACAGCACCTCGCTGGCGTAAGTAGTAGTAAGGTCATTTGTGTAATAAATACAGATCCTGAAGCTCCATTTTTCAAAGCTGCAGACTACGGAATTGTGGGAGATGCATTTGAAGTATTACCAAAATTACTCAAGAGAGTAAAAGAAGTAAGAGGTCAGTCGTAACTCTTTAGATTTTCCTATGGACGAAAAAATACAACTTAATATAATCGGTCTAACTGCCGGTCACTCTCAACGCAATAGCTATACGCTAATACTGGGTGAGGAAGAAGGTATACTGAAACTTCCTATTGTAATAGGAAGCTACGAGGCTCAGTCTATCGCATTGGTAATAGAAGGGCTAGCACCACAGCGTCCACTCACGCATGATCTGATGTTTGAGACCATGGTAAAATTTGGTATCGAAATAACAGAGGTAGTTATTGACAATTTGAAAGAAGGTGTTTTCTATGCTAAACTAATAACAGTACAAAATGGTATAGAACATGCTATAGATTCGCGTACCAGCGATGCCATTGCACTTGCCTTAAGGGCAAAGTGCAATATTTACACCTACAAAAACATACTTGATGATGCAGGTGTGGAATATGAAAACCAAGATGACGAACTCGATGAACCTAGTCACATTGCTGAAGAAAAAGTAAAACCAGCCGAACCGAATAGTTTGAATTCAATGACAATCAGTCAACTTAATAAAGAGCTTGAAAAAGCTATTCAGTTAGAGGATTATGACTATGCGGCAGTCTTACGTGACGAAATAAATACGCGTAAATAAATCTTTCTAAGACATTTCTTTAGCTTCCCTTATTCCAGGAGAATCTTATAGTTTGCCAAGGTACCATTCAACTGAGCCACCTGCAACAGATATACTCCGGCACTTAGTGCTTTTGTGTCTAAACGTATGTCACCGGTCGCTTCAGATTTCAATAACACCTTTCCCGATACCGATTTAAGCTCATAGCTATAAGCAACATTGCTTTTAGCTGTAATATGCACAAAGTCTGTTGCTGGATTAGGATAAATCTCCCAATTCGCCGCGGCTAATCTCTCCACACTTGTCTTATCTTCCTCTATACCGTACACGAAGCTTAAGGCACCAGAGCGTTGCGACCTGTCTATATCGTATGTAGCTGACACAAAATTGGTAAGTATCACTGCATCAAACAACTTAACATCATCTATGTACCAACCTTCGGCTCCTGCACCGCCGTCACTCGCCAATCTAAACCGAACATCTATAGACTGACCAGCAAATGAGCTCAAATCTATAGTAGAGGTAAGAAACGAGTCGCTATTTCCAGAAAATGCGTTTCTGCCAGAAATGGCACTCACAGGATTAATTTGAATCTCATCATTGTACCCGTTTTCTATGAAAAATAGCCCAGCATCTGTCCACGTACCGCCTACTCCTATTTCTACTACTGCACCATCCCATGTTTTCTCCGTCATGTACCAATGAGAGAAGCTCAACACAGGGTTACTTATATCCGTCAAATCAAATGGTCTAGAAACAGTGTAGTCACTCTCAGACTCTTCATTCACTGCGTACCAGCTGCTTGCACCACTATTTTGTCGAGTAGAAGTGATAATAAAACCATTGGCTCCGGCCGCCGCATTTGTCGTCCAATTATTGCTTCCATTTTCTATGTCATCTTCAAAAACAACTGTAGTCCATTGATTGAAATTTGGCAGGACACTATACGTACATATCAATGAATCATTGGATTGCAAGCTGTCTATTTCCAATGTGATTATTCCATTGGCAAAAGTTGCTCCGCAACCTAAGCTTGCAATATCTAACGTCACATTATCATCCAATGTATCTAGTAAGGTGATATTCTTAATTGTCCTTTGTGTCTTATTAGCAGCACCAATGGTGTATACCAAGTTACTATCGTTATCAGCTCTTCGTGGTGCCGTTTTAGACAATAATATATCTCCTAGTAAATACGCCGGAATGCTAAAATCTTCTTCTCCATCACTTCTATCATCGCTGCTTCCTTGATCTGCGTCTGCTCCCAAGCCTCTTCTAGCAAATACTTGCCAAATGAGCAGTTCGTTTTCTCCATTATTATTTAGCTTATCTGCTAGTATAATTGCATCTCTTCCATCTTCAAATCCGGGATTGCAGTTTTGTAATTTGAGCCCGTCTATGACTAACTGCATGGCCATATTATTGCCTCCAGTGCCTCTATAGATGTCTGCATTATAACCATACTTGCCTATCATAGACCAATACAAATCCCACAACATACTGCACCATACACTGCCTACTCCATGTGGTACAGAGAAAGTCTTAATATCGTCATACGTATAAGGGCTAGTAGCAATACGTGTAGAGTAAGGGTAAGGTCTTATACCTCCACCTGTTACGGCTTCATTCGTCACATATGTTCCTATTCCTCTAGAGTCAGTACCAGAGTCTTCAGCTTCATGCGTCATCACCAAACCAAAGAAGTCACTCCAACCCTCACCCATTTGCTCTTCATTACTGAGGCAACCGCTTGCAGCAGGCCCACCAGTAAGCCTATTGCTTATTCCATGACCAAACTCGTGAGCTATCACTCCATTATCAAAATCAGAGTCGAATGTATTGGTAGCTACCACACTAGAGTCGTACAGACTCACACTTACTGTTTGTGTAGCAAGCAAATTCTTAATAGCTATACCGTCGGTATTTCCAATTATTACACTAGGTATATTGATTGTGTTGTCGGTGCCTCCCATTAGTATAGGATTGTTGTCATCACTATATATTACTACAGCAATAGCTCCTGCATCTTGGGCATTTTTCACCTTTAACACAAAGGTACAGCTCCTACGTTCTACTAAAGCAATATTACCATTGATAGCCGCTGCATTGGTTAACGACTGACAACCTTTGTCTGATTCTACCGATCCATCTTGTACAAGCACCAAATTGCCGGTGATTGGTGTCCCAGTTAATTGTGGCCCAAAGGATGCTCTGTTACTGCTTTTCTTACCGCTGATACTGCTTGGAGCGTTAACCTGCAAATAGTCGCTTGGAGCCGAGGTATTCCATAGAAACATCTGCATTCTTGGGCTTGTTCCATCTGGAGGAGTAGCCATATTCGCATTATTAGTACCACTTCCGTCTTGAGCATCTGCATTTAAATGATCACTACCTAGTCCACCATTACCATAGTTGTTTACTTGAAAGTTTCCAGATTGCTCATCAAAACCATAGTGCCACCATACATCGTGGATTACATTATTCCAATAAAAAAGATTGGTAATAGCTGCGTCGGTATATAACGCTGCACTTTGGTTTATATCAAATGTGTTATTAAAGGTTAACGTACTACCTCCATTCGGACTTGTACCTGGAATATTATCATCGTCTTTATCTTCACTTGCATACACATTGTTCCCGCGGGTAATGCTGTACTCAGGACCTGTTGCACCATTCGTATCATGCCAACCAAAAGGTGATGCGTCTGCATCATCTGGATCGAGTACAATTGTTCTAACACCATGGTTTGGGCTCTCTGTAGGCATTGCAAACACGTTGTAAGATGAACTTGCCATCTTTTTGTTCTTTACGTTAATGCCCGTTTGTAATGGAGCATAAGGAAGATGTGTAGTGATCGCTTTTCCAAAAGAATGAAGCTGACAGGAAACTACCCAATCGTTCTGATTCAATATAGCACCATTACTTGCATCTATTCTGGTATTAAACCAATGTTTATGATCTTTGTCATAGAGGGACACATTGTAAGCAGGTACTACAACCTTTCCTACAAGCACCCATAGTTTCTGCAATCTTATTGTTTCATCCGACAAAACAGAATTATTCAACTCATAGAACCCACGAGAGAATTCTTGCAAGTTTGAAGTAGCCACTTTGGTTTTTGTTTTAACCAAAACATTGAGTGCTTCTGAAGCTGATAAGCCAAATCGTTCTGATTGAATTAGATTTTCGACATTCACAATAAAGTTCTGGTTTACCTCAAGGACTTTATCTTGATTCATTGTTATTACGAAGTTTGATCTGAAAACATCAATTCCATTATGCGTCTGCACGCCATACACAGCTTGTGCTCCAGAACTAGTGCCTACCGTATTGGTTATTCTAAATTGAGGTACAAAACCTTGCTTAGCAATGGCAGCGGTTAGGTGGTCTTTAATAATAGCTTTACTCGGTTCTGTGGAAGCAGTAGCAACCACAACAAATAAAGCGGATAGTACAGTTAACAATTTTCTCATTTTGTGTTTGGCAATATAGATATACGTGTTCAACTTAACCTTATACTCAGGCCTTCAGATCTTCTAAGGTAGATAACAACTTTGTTAGCTTACCGTTTGCTGATTTATGGTATCTATCTAACTCCTCGCCAAGTTGCTGTATCTGGTACGCTAACATATCTGTTGTCTCTGTTTCTATTCCATCTTTAAACATCTGCCCTTTGCCTAGGAGTAACCATTCAGCGTTTACTTTGGGATAAGCTATGAGAATTTGCTCTACAGCGGTAACGCTCACCTTATTTCTACCGCTACTAATGTGAGACAGTATTACGGTGCTTATACCTGTGGTCTTAGAAAAGGCAGACTTACTTGTAGTTGTCTTCTTTATTATTTGTTCTACGCGATTATTTATGCTCATGAATCTATTAACAAATGTAAAACTATTAACATTTGTTAAATTAACATTTGTTAAACATTGTCTTTAAATTATTAAATTATGCACCTAAAATAAACTTCCTACAAGTTCCGTTAGTTATTGATTTATAGGCTATTACGATTATTTAATTAACAATTATTAATACTGCGACACAATGACCTGACACGCTATATCCGAAAGATTTTTACCTTTGCGTAGTATTTAACAATTAGATGAAAAAGACAGACATAATCATACTCGCAGTAGTTCTATTAGCCTTAGTAGTTGTACGCTCAGTTTTTAATATTCCAAATTTCAATCCTATGGGTGCTGTAGCATTAATGGGTGGAATGCTAGCCGCTAAAAAATTGTGGTCTTGGGTTCTTCCGTTCGCAGCTTTATTTTTGGGTGATGCAATAATGGGTCTCTCCTCCCCTATGTATGCAGAGTATTTATTTAGTGCAAACTTCTTTTTTGTATATGCTTCATTTGCGGCTATAATCGGTGTAGGAATATTTTTTCGCAAAAATCCATCTCTCACGAAAGTTTTCGGAGGTAGTATTTTAGCAGCAGTTGCCTTCTTCCTGATTTCGAATGCAGGTTCTTGGATGCTAATGCCACAATATTCAAAAGACTTTGCTGGTTTAATGACTTCGTACGAAATGGCTTTACCATTTTTCAGAGCAACACTTGTTAGCCAAATAATATTTAGCTGCAGTATATATCTAGTATATCAACTAGCAACGAGTAAGAAAGTAGCTTTAGCTTAGCAAATAGCGATTTAAGAGACTTTAGCCCTTGGGCATAAAAAAAACACAGATTATACAATCTGTGTTTTTTTTATGTGTCTACTTTTTGATGACTTCAAACTCCTGAATAATCATTCCTGCACGAAGCTTGGGTTCTATATAGGTAGACTTGGGAGGCAGTGTTTTGCCTGCATCTGATACGTTTCGTACCTCTTCAAATGAACACGCCTTATTGGTAATAGCAACAGCGTAGGTACCATCATTTACCAAACCACACATCATCTGCTCACCAGATGTATGCGGATGAAATGATATTTGGCTGTCCGTCTTGCTATCTACTATACCGTATATTTCTCTTACTATATACTGCTCTATAATATCAACATCCATCATAGCGGTTTCAGCTTTTAGTTTGAGATTATACCATTGCTTATTGGTATAGATACCAAAGGTGTTTTTCTCTTGCACTTCATACAAAGATTTCGCAGATTTACTTACCATAAAATGTGCCGATAACCGAGCTATAAGTGTATCGTCTGCAATAGGTGATACCGGTTTTATAAGTCTGTGAAAAGGGGATATTTCTAACTGATCCTCTTGCACAATAAAGCACATAGTTCGATCATTTTGCAATCTATTTACCTTCCTATTAAATTCCTCTGTAGATGCCGATCTATGATGACCGTCTGCAATATAAAAAGAATCTATAGCAGTCATCGCCTTTTCTATCTTAGCAATATCCTCTGGTTGAGTTATTTTCTGTACAATATGTTTTTTCTCATCAACAGTTAAAAATGAAAAAACATCTTCTTTAGCCACTTCTTCAAGCGGGACTATACCGTTATATGCCAAAAGTGTTGGCTCGCCCATCACTTTTGTAGTTTTGAAGAGCTCTACCAAAAACTTTAAGCGACTGGGTCTTATCTCTTCATGCTTCTTGATATTGTTGTTTTTGTAATCGTCTATAGAGCAAAGAGCAATGATTCCCTTAAATGACTTACCGTCTTTGCGTATCTGTTCATAGACATAAAAAGCAGGTTCATCTTCCTTCATAAACACACCTTTTGTCTTCATCGATTGAATATATTGTGAGGCAAAAGGTAGAAATTTCTCAGGCTCTTGAAAAGCACCACTATAACTTAGATGACTCTTTGTAACGTGATGAAAGGTAAATGAGTTTAGTCGAATTTCATGTACTAAATCTTCTTGATTTGGGAAATCAGTAGACTTAGCAGTGACCATACCTACATAATCTGATGTAGGACGCAGTGCTTTGAACGGGAATATTTTTGGCACTAATTGCTATTTAAAAAAATCGATAATTTTTTCTGCAAGCTCAACACCTACTCGTTTTTGAGCTTCCCCAGTACTCGCACCAATGTGTGGACTTAATCCTACTGCATCCATGCGTAAAATTCTTTCGTCTACGGGTGGTTCCTGTTCAAACACATCTGTGGCAACATACTTTACTTTGCCCTGGTCTATCGCTTTAAGCATTGCATCTTCGCTTATGGTTCCGCCGCGAGCACAATTTACGATGCCTACGCCGTCTTTCATTTTAGCAAAATCTTCGGTATTCAATACATATCCTTGACCACCGGGTATATGCAAACTAATGAAATCTGCCTGTGCTAAAAGCTCGTCTTTGCTTATTGTTTTAACGTTTATTTTAAGGTTAGTGTCGTAATCTGGATGCAAATTAATGGTCACTTCTCCTTCGTCTGTATATGGATCGAATGCAATAATTTTCATTCCACATCCTAAAGCAATACTTGCAGTCTCACGTCCTATTCTTCCAAAACCAATTAACCCCAACGTTTTTCCTTGAAGTTCAATTCCTTTGCTTGCCACTTTTTTCAATGCCTTGAAGTCCGTGACTCCATCCAATGACATTGCCTTGTTTACCATGGGTAAAGAACGCACTATACCAAATAGATGCCCAATGGCCAATTCTGCTACAGAACGAGATGAAGCAGCTGGTGTATTGAACACAGCAATGTTTTTCTCCTTTGCTGCATCTAGATCAATATTGTCTAAACCTACACCACCTCTACCTACAAGCTTAAGATTGGGAGCGGCATCCATTAGATCTCTACGTACCTTTGTGGCACTTCGTACCAAGATAGCATCGTATTCGTTTAGCTTGGTTAATAATTCTTCTTGTGGAATATTATTGGTGTCTATATCGTGTCCTGCATCTTTAAGCAATTGCAGTCCTGCAGGGTGTAGTCCGTCGTTTATGAGTATTCTCATGTATATATTATTTAAAATTCTTAATTACGTTTACTAATACTTGAACACTGTCTAAACCGAGTGCGTTGTACATACTTGCTCTAAAACCACCAACACTTCTATGTCCTTTGATACCACTAATATTCGCATCTGCACATGCATTCAAGAAATCATCGTTTCTACTATCGTCTTTTAAAACGAACGTAATGTTCATTTTAGATCTATCTTCAGTAGCTGCTGTACCTTCAAACAAAGGATTATTATCGATTTCGTTATAGAGTAAATCAGCTTTTGCTGTATTTGCTTTTTCTATATGCTGTAAACCTTGTTTGTCTATCCACTTTAATGTTTGTAAACATCCATATACAGCAAACACAGGTGGAGTATTGAACATCGAATCCTTGGATATATGCGTGTTATAGTCGAGCATAGTAGGTATATAACGGCTTACCTTACCCAATATGCTTTTTTTGATAACTACTAGCGTAGTTCCGGCAGGTCCCATGTTTTTCTGAGCACCGGCGTATATCAAGTCAAATTGAGTAAAATCAAGCTGACGACTAAAAATATCTGAACTCATATCACATACCAAACTGGTAGGGCAATCGGGAAATGATTGCATCTGCGTACCACAGATGGTATTGTTGGAGGTACAATGAAAATAATCATACTCTGCGGTAATCGTAAAGTCCTTAGGTATGAAATTAAAGTTTTGGTCTTCTGACGATCCAAGAACGTCTACAGTTCCAAAGGCCTTTGCCTCCTTAATGGCTTTCTTAGCCCAAGTACCTGTATTGGTATAGGCTGCTTTGGTCTCGAGTAAGTTCATTACAGTCATTAGAAACTGAGTACTTGCACCACCTTGTAGATAAACCACTTCGTAGCTATCATCTAGTTTCATTATTTTTTTCACCAAACTACGAGCTTCATCCATTACGGCTACATATTCTTTACTACGGTGAGATACTTCAATGAGAGACAAATTGGTTCCTGCGAAGTTTAAGATTGCATCTGCACAGTTTTGAATAACCTCTTGGGGAAGGATGGCTGGTCCTGCGGAAAAATTATGTATTTTGCTCATAAAACTTAATTATGGCAAAACTATTTAATTCTTGTTATTTGCAACCTTATATACATTGAAAATTAAGAGAAATATTATATCTAAACTCCAATTATTTGACCTCTTTTTGGATAAGAAGCTAGCTCAGGTAAGTTTGCCCGGTTTTAAAGGCAAGTCTATATATCACGTAGGTAAGTTTTTTGTAAATGGTCTTTTTAAAGAAGACCTTAATCTACGTGCTTCCTCGCTAGCATTTAACTTTTTCATTGCCATTTTTCCGCTCATCATTTTCCTATTTACGCTTATACCCTATATCCCAATTGAAAATCTTGAGGATCTTATAACAGCTTTTATTGAAAAATTCCTGCCACAGAAGACGTTTGCTTTTGTAGATGGTACCATAGCAGATATAATTACGAATCAAAATGCAGGTCTATTATCCTTTGGTTTCATCGCAGCGTTATACTTTTCTAGCAATGGTTTTGCGAGTATGCTGGCAGCGTTTGATACTGGAATAGCATCGAAGTTGCAACGCAATTGGTTCGACATCAGGTTGAAAAGCGTTATTCTCCTTTTTTTAGTAGTATCTCTTCTTATAACCACAGTATTACTGTCCATAACATTCAATTATGGTTTTAACTTGCTCGAAGGTAAGGTGGCCTTAAGCGATAGGTTTATAAAATTTGTCCTTACCGCAGTCGAGTATATTCTTACGGTATCTTTAGTATACTTCATTTTCAGTTCGCTCTATTTTTTTGGGAGTAACAAGGGAAAAAAATGGCGTTTTTTTTCTGCTGGCAGTACGGTTGCAACCCTACTTAGTATAGTAAGTACCTATGGGTTTAGGCTGTATGTAGAAAATTTTAACTCCTACAATAAACTTTATGGTTCTGTAGGAACCTTGCTGGTACTCATGATCCTCATCTATGTCAATTGCTTTGTGGTGCTTATTGGATTTGAGTTAAACAGAAGTATTGACAAAGCGGGAGACTACAAATCTGATGTTGACACATTAGAAATTCCTATATACTAGAAACGGGTCAAAAAAAAGGTCTAGCTAAATAGCTAGACCTTGATTGTATGCGGAGAAAGAGGGA
>CAWVTO010000031.1:0-13779 GCA_963932895.1 uncultured bacterium | reverse complement strand
GTAGTGATGGCAGTACCGTTGCCATTGGAGCATATCAAAATGATGGTAATGGAGCAAATTCAGGTCATGTACGCGTTTATGAAAACATAAGCGGCACTTGGACAAAAATAGGGGTAGATATCGATGGAGAAGCAGCAGATGATGCATCTGGATATTCTGTTTCACTAAGTGGCGATGGGAGTGCCGTGGCTATTGGAGCAATGGGGAATGACGGTAATGGCACAGCTTCTGGACACGTACGCGTGTATGAAAATATAAGCGGTACCTGGACACAAGTAGGCTCAGATATAGATGGAGAAGCAACGTATGACTACTCTGGTTACTCTGTATCACTAAGTAGCAATGGGAGTGTCGTGGCTATAGGAGCATATGGAAATGACGGCTCTAGCGGGAATGGAAATTTAATTTCGTCGGGAGCTCCCGGACATGTACGAGTATATGAAAATATAAGTGGCACATGGACGCAAGTAGGATCAGACATTAATGGAGCAGCATCAGGCGATAACTCTGGACGCTCTGTTTCGCTAAGTAGCGATGGGAGTGTCGTGGCCATTGGGGCATTTTATAATGACGACTCTTATGTAGATGCAGGTCATGTACGCGTGTATGAAAAAAATGTAAGTGGCAACTGGATACAAGTAGGGGGAGATATAGATGGAGAAAAAGCAGGTGATCAATCTGGACGCTCTGTTTCGCTAAGTAGCGATGGGAGTACCGTGGCTATTGGTACAAATTATAATGATGGTAATGGAGTGTCTGCAGGCCATGTAAGAATATATAAAAATATAAGTAACACTTGGACTCAAATAGGTGCAGATATCGATGGGGAAAAAGCAGGTGATGCCATGGGAGGTATTGGTAATGTATCTCTAAATAGCGACGGGACCATCGTGGCTATTGGAGCAGGTGGTGCAGAGGGTAATACGGGTACAAATGCAGGAGGAGTATATATTTATCGAAACATAAGTGGTACGTGGACACAGATTCGATCAACGATTTATGGTGAAACAGCAAGTGATGCTGCTGCTGCTGTGTCGCTAAGCAGTGATGGGAGTACCGTTGCTATAGGAGCAGCTTCTAATGACGGCAATGGATCAGCTTCTGGACACGTAAGAGTGTATGCAAAATAACTGCTTTGTGTTGATGTGCTTTTAGACACGAAAAATGCAGTAAATAATGAGTATTTTAAAGTATTTCTAAAAATATCTAAGGGGGATAGTTGATTGATCAACTATCCCCTTTTGATGTAAATAGGTAGTTTATAGCCGTAAGATAGCGGTAGCCTGTGTAGTTTTATAAAAACACTATGTCAATCATATTCTAGGATAAACAAGGATTTAGGGTCAAATAAAAAAGCAGAATAGCGAATTAATATTCAACTATGCTGCTCTTAGTTTCTTATTCAACGGTTGACTCATCTCACTCATAAGCAAGACCACCCGTTGGCCTATTCTATCAATTGAACGCGTGTACTTCGCCCTCCTGCTGAATTGGTTAGTTGAATGTAGTATAACCCTTTGGCCAATGTGGTAGTTCTTAATTGTATGTTTTTTGAATTGTAGTTGCGTTCTAAGATAACCTTGCCACCATCATTGGTAATTAGTACTTTCTTTATTGCGTCATAGTCTGATTCTATTATCAAATAGTCTGCAGAAGGATTTGGATAGATGGTATACGTATCCTTTTTCGTGACATCTTCCACGCCAACGGGTATGTCACCAAACGTAGTCTCGTAGATAGATTGTACAAATTCAGGATGATCTACAAATGGATTTCTATTCTGTTGATATTTGTAAATAGTATCGTTTCTCATACGCTCTTCCGTACTCACAGAATCAAGCAAGTGCCAACTGTATAGGGTTTTGCCGTTGCAGTGCAGAGGAGATTGGTCTGATTTATCCATCAAGCTGTCTACAACCTGCAAATCGAGCTCCCCATTCTTTCCTGCATACCTTACATCCATATAGAATATGACTCTGGCTACATCTCCTTTTAAAGCGTCTGGTGGCTCCCATACCCAATCTGTAGAAGAAGTATAAGCATCCGTCGGGCCCATATAGGTTCCGCTTTTGTCCAAATACCGCGTGTCACCGGTATCAAAATTCCTGTTATTTCTAGCAGAATTGGTAGAGATGTCTTCAGCAAATAAATTATGCAAGTCTGTTCCTGCTCCTTTATCCGTTCCAAAATCCCCTCTTGATTTGGCCCATACGTGTTCTCTGCTCCACCCTTGAGCACTATTGTACTCCAATGGTCCATCCATAGAAAACCGTGAATACAAGCCAATGACATTGTTTGCATTGTTTGGGTCTTTATCCGCTTGTTTGAGTACATCCCAACAATCCATTTGAGAGCTGCTCGTATAGGGAAACTCTATATGCCCGCTAATGATATTATTCAAGCTATCTTTCAAGGCATCTCCCGTAAATGTTAATGCACTGTTGTAATAGCCCGTTGGGATTTGAGAATAGGATGGAGAGATAACCAGAAAATAACAGAGTATGGTTAAAGAATGACGTAGTTTCATTGGTACATGTTTTGCCTTCGCAAAATAAAGGTTTATTATATGGATCTAGATAAAACTTTACTTCAAAATGTAATATGTGATTTCCCTGCTGTTCGCATTCACGTTTCCTTGTGAAAAGAAACATGTAGTATCTGGTGTTACATGTTTCCCCTTTGTAATGTCACCAAGGGAAATCAGCTGAGCGTAACGACTTGATTCGTATACCCTATTCCCCTGGACTCTGGTATATATAAGATGAAACTATAGTTCAGATCATATTGCTGCTATAGTAAAATATATTTTACACTAATGAAACAATATTGCATTTTTCGGTGTTACATTGCGTCAAAATTAAAACAATGAAAATCAAAACTATCTTCGCTATAGTAGCTGTTCTTACATTTCTTCAGCTACTTCCTTTACCCTTAAGTTTGTTTAATGCAGATTTTAAAGAAATGTTACTGCTGGATGTATTTGGAGGAAATCCATCTGCCGATGCTGCAAAATTCTTTGATAATTTCGCAATGGTACTTGGTACACTAGTTCTTGGACTGATCTTTTTATTAATCGGTTCTATGTCATTCAAGGATGAAGCAATACTCAGACGATTATGTTTTTTATATAGTGTTGTTTGGGGATTTTTCTGTGTTCCAGATTTAGTTTCTTTCATCACAAATGATGGAATGGCTGCACCAGCACCAGTTATCGCAATGGGACTAATCTCGTACGTGCTTCTTCTCTATGGCTCAAAAAGAGGAACTGCATAACATAGACTTCCCTTCATGATATCTCCTAAATAAACTGTATAGAATATATAGGAACTAAAATTATATGGAAAGACCCCGTAGTGATATTATTACGAGGTCTTTTTATTGTATAGGTCCTTGTTTTAATTCTTATTGGTTCAGCTCACATCGAAAATCCTGCGAATAGGGTTTCGCTGGGCTGGATGTAATACGAGCAACTGACAGGCTTGTAGCTTTCAAACCTAACGTATTGAATATCGGTTCTATACATTATTCAACAAGATGGGAATGGGGTAGTACACTATTTTACGTTTATAGCAAAATATGACACAACATATTAGTTGAAACGTATATAGATAGTCATTAATTTGTCATATTTTCGTGTTTAACATCCTTTTTTTTAAGGGATATAAATTAAATTAACAAGATGAGGGGGAGATTAAGTAGTGTGATTAGAGTGTTTTTAGTGGTTTTGATGTGTTTGGGCTTTAGCTACAACGTCAGTGCACACTCAGGGATAGGTGTCATTGTTAAAGACGGCTGTGGAAATTGGTATTTGGCAATTGGTGTCTGGCACTCGGGAACTGAGGTGCAGAATGCGGTATCAAGTAGTAATACAGGGATTTATATTGATATGAATCAGAATGGAGCCTTAGCTGGATGCTGCCTAGGTGGAGGAAGTGAGTTTTATACATTTACAGACCATACTTCTCCTGTTGTATTTAATACCCCTTGGAGTAGCGTAACAAACGGGTCCACAGAATTGGTGAATTTAGAAAACTATTTCAATACCAATATTGCCTATAATCCTACAGTAGGTACTACACCGTTCAGTGCTTCAGTAGTATGGGCTCCCGGTTGTTCTGGTAGGATGAGGTTAAGGTCTTGGTTAATACTGAAATTGCCATCTGGTTTGCAAGCTGGGGTTGACTATTTATGCCAAACATCCAATACGAGTGTAGTTGAAAAATCGTGTACTCCGGGTGATCAGTTTTCAATACGCTATGAGTCTCCAATTGAAGTTACAGGAGATGATTTTTTATGTTTAGGTGACTCTTTAGAGTTAGCAACATCTGCAAATCCAAGTCTTATTTGGTATAAAGATGGTTCAGTAATAAAAGGACCTTCTCCAGATTCACTACTTACCGTTTACACAGGAGGTAATTATACGGTAAAAAAAGGTGGAGCTGGTTGTACAGGAGAGGTTAGTGATGATTTCAGGGTTTATTCGCCCAAGAGTTTAGACTTGGGCCCAAACGAGATTATCTGCGTAGGAGACTCCCTGTTGTTAGACGCTGGTCAAGGAAATAGCTTTTTATGGAGTACGGGAGCAGTTTCACGATTTATCCATACCAAAGAAGATACGGTTACCATTCTTCGGAGTGATACGCTAACATGTACTTCTCGTGATACTATTGTGGTGGTTGAAGCTTCTTTACCTACGCCCAATTTAGGGTCTGATACTGCGATATGCAGTTATTCCAGTATTAACCTATCATTACCCAAAACATATGTTGCTTACAATTGGAATACAGGTGAAGCAGATCCAACGAAAGAACTGCTATTCCCTGGGGATCAATACCAGGGACTAGATTCCAGTTTAATAAGGGTACAAGTTACGGATACGAATAATTGCTTGGGTTCAGATTCCATTATGGTGTATTCACATCCAAGGCCAAGAGTGAAGCCAAGGCGTATAAATAACTCACAATGTCTTAATATTAATTCATTTGACCTTCTTGATTCTAGTGAAATTAGTTTTGGTAGCATCGCCGCGTATGGTTGGTATCTAGACAATAATTTGATAAGCACCTCTAAGGATACAATGAATCTTACGCTTAGTGTTGCCGATACCTTTAGCTATAAACAAAGTGTTGAATCAGGTTTTGGCTGTAAAGACACATCTCAACCGTTGGATATTTTCGTCCGCCCCATGCCTGTAGTCCAGTTTGTTACAGACACTGCAACCCTGTGCGAGCGAGGCAATGTTTTCGCTATCGACTACCAAGGATCTATCTCCGCAGGAACAATGAGTAAACTATGGAGCTACGGAGACGGAGTAACCAGTACTACTGCAGAAGATACACTAAAGACGTATGCTACTTTTGGTGCGTACCCGGTACGATTAGAAGTAATCTCAGACTTCGATTGTAGAGATACCGTAGAGCAAACCTTAACAGTATTTGCACAACCCAATGCACAGTTTAGCATAGACGATAGTTTAGAGTGCTACCGCGACCACGAGATAGTAGCTATCAACAATAGTACACTGGGTCAAGGAGCCGTACAAACCAGAACATGGAGTACCGCCGGAGTTGATTTTCTCAATATAGATACGTTAAGACAGACATACGCCAGTGCCAATGATTACACGATCCAACTCAAAATAGAGTCAGATAAAGGCTGTTTTGATAGCTTGACCAAAGCTGTATCGATACATACCATGCCTGTAGCTAAGTTTGCTACAGACACTGCAACCCTGTGCGAGCGAGGCAATGTTTTCGCTATCGACTACCAAGGATCTATCTCCGCAGGAACAATGAGTAAACTATGGAGCTACGGAGACGGAGTAACCAGTACTACTGCAGAAGATACACTAAAGACGTATGCTACTTTTGGTGCGTACCCGGTACGATTAGAAGTAATCTCAGACTTCGATTGTAGAGATACCGTAGAGCAAACCTTAACAGTATTTGCACAACCCAATGCACAGTTTAGCATAGACGATAGTTTAGAGTGCTACCGCGACCACGAGATAGTAGCTATCAACAATAGTACACTGGGTCAAGGAGCCGTACAAACCAGAACATGGAGTACCGCCGGAGTTGATTTTCTCAATATAGATACGTTAAGACAGACATACGCCAGTGCCAATGATTACACGATCCAACTCAAAATAGAGTCAGATAAAGGCTGTTTTGATAGCTTGACCAAAGCTGTATCGATACATACCATGCCTGTAGCCCAAATATCAGTAGATACAACTGAAAAGTGCGAGGAAAATCATTTATTCAATTTTGTAAATACCAGTGCTATAAGCAATGGGACGTTTAATCATCGATGGGCTTTTGGAGATGACTCAACTTCTACCTTAGCCGTACCAAGTAAAAAGTACTTAGATCACGGTGTGTATGATTTGCAGTATGTAGCAACATCAGGGTTTGGATGTGCAGATAGTGTAGATATTCTACTTGTTGTTCACCCACAGCCTAGAGTTAGTTTCATACCAAGCGATGTAGAACTTTGCATGAAAGGCAATGTATTTTCTTTTAATAACACAACGGTAATGGATACGGGAAAGGTTGCTGCACATTCTTGGAATGTAGATCATGTAGAAACGTCTACAGCAGATTCTTTTTTAAACTATATTTCGCCTAGTCTCGGTGTTTATCGTATTTCGTTGATAGAAACATCTACTAAAAACTGTGTAGATTCAAGTAGCGTAACCATTGAAGTATATCCTCAAAATAGCATTGATTTTAACCTGTCAGATACTATGGAGTGTTTACGAGGTAATTCGATAATAGTGTCTGATAATAGTACGATACCGTATAGTGCAATTACCCGTAAGATAGCAACATTGGGCGATGGTAGCAGAGTAGGTTTAACCAACGATACACTACGACATACATTTGCAGCGGCTGGAGTATATACAATTACCTACTTTACAGAAACGGAAAATACGTGTAAAGACACAATACAAAAGGTCATTGAAATAAAACCACATCCTGAAACCAGATTCATTGTGAATCAGGATTCACAATGTTTCAACCAGCACATTTTTGAATACACCAACTCTTCATCAATAGCTAACGGAACAATAGCAAATACCGTTTGGAACGTAATTGATGTTGATACATTTTTTAACCAACCTCAACTTAGTAATCTAGTGTACGCATCACCAGGAATGAAGAGTATAGAACTTGTAACGACGAGTGATTTTGGTTGTTTAGATTCACTTACGAAGGTAGTGAGAGTGTATGCGAGTCCGCAGAATAGCATAGCCTTAGATCGTGCCGACAGTTGTTTGAATTCCAATAGTTTTGACTTCAATGGTTTTAGTGGAATTACTGAAGGGTCTGTTGTAGCACATCAATGGGATCTCGGCGAAGGCAAGGTTGCCGTTGCCAGTAACCCTGGTGTTATAAGCTATTTACTAGATACAACTATACAAGTGTCGTACACCGTAACAAGCGATAACGGATGTGCTGATACTGCATATAGAACAATAACGATACACAGTAATCCTGTGGTAGATTTTATTATTAATAACGATACACAGTGCCTAAACGGTAATCTCTTTGCTATGACCAACATGGTTACTATTAAAAACGGCAGTATAGCCAATTGCAATTGGAGCTTCGATGATGGTTTCACTAGCTCATTGACCAATCCAATGGCAATTTCTTATGTAACTACAAGAGGGAAACAAATGTCTTTTGAAGCGGTCTCTAACAATGGGTGCAGAGATACTATGCTCAAAGATGTGTTTGTTAATCCTATGCCGGAGGCACAATTTGCTATGGATGAGGTTTGTCTGAATCAAATGACAAATTTCGATAATTTGTCAAAAGTTGAGTTTGGTACTATGACCAGCCGATGGAGTTTTGGAGATGGAAATACAAGTGATCAAGAGTCTCCAAATTATCGATACAGTAGAGCAGACAGTTTTGATGTTTCATTAATTGTAAGAACAGATCGAAATTGTTTCGATACGATAAGAATGGCCAAAGCAGCAGTAATACACCCTGTGCCACTTGCATCTTTTAGTCATCAAAAGGTAAACTCTTGGGAGAAACAGACGACATATTTATTTAGCAATAGTTCTATAGGTGGCGAGTTTTTGACGTGGGAGATTAATGGTATTCAAGAAGGGTTTGACGAAGATTTAGAATTCCTGTTTCAAGATTCGGGTACGCGTAAGGTTAGCTTAATTGCAAGTAATCAATATAACTGCTCAGATACGGCAGATTTAGCATTATCGGTTTTCCCAGATTTAGATTACTTTATACCTACAGCCTTCAGTCCCAATGGAGACAACCTCAATGACGTATATAATCTTGCGGCTCTAGGGTATGTTGATATGTTCAGTTTAACAATTGCTAACAGGTGGGGTGAGATACTGTTTAAAAGCAACGACTCAAACATAGGATGGGATGGCACCTATAAAGGAGAATTGGTTCAAAATGGGTCATACGTCTTTATAGTTAATTTTAGAGATATTGGTACGTCAAGACAGGTGTTTGAAGATGGAATAGTACACGTAGTAAGATAAGCCTGCTGGTTATCGTTTCAAGTAATGGGTAGTTTTTATTTATTGAAATAGAAGTTTTTTTTTAATGCGTATTGGCTTGAGTGGTTTAGGGGATAGAGTCCCACCCTATGCCATTTTTAGATTGGCTGATACACATTACTAAATAGATGAGGCTATTTGATTGGTAAGATTAAAATTTCGAGTGCTACGATTCCACTATTTAGCTATTATCTTACAAGTTAGTCTCAATTATGTATACTTTTGACCTTAGTTAAAACCATGCTCGAGCAATACACTATACAGAACGAATACTTAGAAGTTACAATAAAAAAGAAAGGTGCTGAGCTATGTTCTGTGCTAGATTCTAGTGGGTTTGAGTACATGTGGCAGGCTGGAGAAATTTGGCCACGTCACGCACCAAACCTATTCCCTATAGTAGGAAGTCTGCTAGATCATCAGTATGAGTATGAGGGAGAACTATATGACATGAGTCATCATGGATTTGCTCGTAATATGGATTTTGATATGCTTCATCAGAGTGAGCATTCTATATCCTTTGTATTAACGCATAGTGTAGATACACTCACGAGTTATCCTTTTCAGTTTACGTTTTTGATTAGTTACACACTTGCAGGAGATACACTCGAGCAGCGTTTTCGAGTTATCAATAAGGATAGCAAGAATATCCCGGTTTCTTTTGGTGCTCATCCTGCATTCAATGCATCGCCTGTTTCAGATTACTCTATTGTGTTTTCTGATCAAGAAAGTGTAAAAAGTAATAAATTAAGCGGTCCGTACATCAGTGACCAAGAGGTTGATATTATAGAAGGAAATGTAATCAGACTAGATGGCCATACTTTTGACAATGATGCTCTTATTTTTCAAAAGCTGAGGAGCAAAGAAGTTAGCCTAGTTCATAACAAAAGCAACCATAAGATCACAATGGATGTTTCAGCGTTTCCTTACTTAGGTATCTGGGCCAAGCCTGGAGCTCCTTATGTATGTTTAGAACCGTGGCAAGGTCTTGCAGACTATGAGACACATAGTAAGCGTATAGAAGACAAAAAGGGGATAGTGCTAATAGAAGAAGGGGCAGAGCTTAAGAAGAGCTTTATAATGACCTTTACCAAATAATATGACGATACTCAGTTCAACGTATAAAATTAGATTTCAGGATTGCGATCCTTTTCAGCATTTGAATAATGCACGTTACATTGATTATTTTCTCAATGCACGGGGAGATCAAATTTTAGAATCTCTGGGAGTAGATATATATGGCAGTCAGGGTTTTAGTTGGGTAGTAGGCACCAATCAACTTGCGTATTTTAGACCAGCTATTCTCAATGAAATGGTTCTTATCGAGAGTCAAGTAATAGAATACTCTTCTAGAAAGTTGGTGATTGAAATGAGAATGTACAATGAAAGCAGAAGCGAATTAAAAGCTCTTCTTTGGGTTACTTCTATTCCTATAGACCTAAAAACCATGAAGGTGTCTGCTCATTCAGAAAAGCTCATGAGTCTTTTCAAAGAGTTGCATGTTCCTGTGGCTTCAACCTACTTCGAAGAAAGAAGAAGGGCAGTACAAAAAGACACTTAAATTACTGCTTTATTTTCTCGTAGCTACTCAGATTAGAGGGGTCTAATTTTCCGAGTAAATCTATTGCTCTGTTTTTCATGCCTGGATCTGCTTGCTGAAAAATATTGATAAGTTCCTGTCTCTTTGTGTTAAAGAATATCTTAAATATTACGCTATTGGGGAGCTGCTCCTGTATACTTCTTATCTTTTCTAAAGATTCATATATCGCTTTACGCGATAGATCATTGTCATCCTTAAACTTATCCATACCTACCATATGGTATTGATAAAGAGCCCTTCTCAACGACTTAAAACGATCATTTAATAGTTGGTCTATGATGTAGTATTTATTTCTATTGCCACGACCGTCACTTGGGTTCCAGCCAGCAGAACCTTGGGCTAGATTACGTAGTTGTAGGGCTTTGTTATAGTATACTTGGCCGCCTTCTGGGGCAAAGGTGTCAAAGTCTAAACCAATAAGCACATTGGCATAAAATGCCAGTAGTGTTGTAAGCTGCATGACATTCGCATTTTCTTGATAATCGAGTGCTTGAAACTGTGCATAGCTAAAAAACCAATCCTGATCAAAGTGTTGGAAAATGGGTGTATTATAGGTAGTGCCATACACGGGTCTGCTACTCGTAATGTTTACCTCTGCTTCAAACTGGTCAATAGAGAACTTCGTAATATTGATGACGAAATTGCAGTTGATTTTTTCTTGGGTTTGTACTTTGTCGCTTATCCATTTACGTTGGTTCATGAATTGGGAAATAGCGTTTTCCATATCCTTAAAAATCTCCTTATTACTCGCTTGTATACCGTCTGATATTACTTGTACGTTGCACTGCAAGTCTTGTGCTTGCGTGCTTAGTGCTACTAGGAAGAGTACGATTGCTTTTATATATCTCATAGGTAGGTGCTGAGTAGGTCTACAATGTCTTCTGCTACTTCTGTTTTTGGTTTGGTATCAAAGGTATGTTTTTTGCCAGTTCTTTCTATTAGGGTCACCTTATTGGTGTCTTTGCCAAAACCCGCACCTTTATCATTCATCGAGTTTAGAACGATGAAATCGAGGTTTTTGTTTTCCAGCTTTGTCACTGCATTCTCATATTCGTTTTGCGTCTCTAATGCAAATCCTACAAGCGTTTGTTTTTTTGTTTTTATAGCACCAAGTTCCTTTAGTACATCCTTGGTTTTTACCAGTTCTAGGGTAAATTCTTCTGCTGTCTTTTTTATCTTTTGGTCGGCACGTGTAGCAGGTTTGTAGTCTGCTACTGCAGCACTCAATACTGCGGCATCGCACTCCTTAAAGATAGAGGTGCAAGCTTCATAAAGATCATGGGCACTTTCTATATTGGTCACTTGCACGCTACTGTGCACGCCGCTTTTATCAATAGGGCCAAGTACGAGATGTACTGTAGCTCCTCGTTTTGCCAAACTGTTGGCAATAGCCTTACCCATTTTGCCGCTACTGTAGTTCCCAATAAAGCGTACTGGGTCGAGTTTTTCAAATGTGGGCCCGGCGTTTACCAAGATAGTTTTGCCGGACAAGGTAGTGCTTAGCTCAAAGTGATGTTCTAATATGCTTAAAATTTCTTGGGGTTCGCACATACGCCCTTTTCCCTCAAGACCACTGGCAAGCTCTCCACTGCCCGCAGGCAGCTCTTGGTTACCATAGGAAAGTAGTTTATCAATATTGCTAGTGGTGGTGGGGTGAGTATACATATCGAGGTCCATAGCAGGAGCAAAGAATACGGGGCAGTCTGCAGATAGATAGGTTGCTAGCAATAGATTGTCGCAGTAACCATTGGCCATTTTGGTGAGCGTATTAGCGGTAGCTGGTGCAATTATGAATGCGTCTGCCCATTTCCCTAGTTCTACATGGTTGGTCCACTCGCCAGTTTCTTGCACAAAAAAATGCGAATGAATCGCATTTTTAGATAGGGTAGATAAGGTAAGTGGTGTCACAAAGTCTAATGCACTTGGTGTACAAATAACGTGTACCTCGGCACCACCTTTTATCAAAAGTCGTACAAGAGATATAGCCTTGTACGCAGCTATACCTCCAGTAATTCCTAAAAGAATCTTCTTGTTATTTAGACTCTTCGTTTGCAGGATTACGGTGATATACTTTGTTGCTTAAAAATTCTTCGATAGCTATGATAGTTGCCTTAGGCAAGCTCTCATAATACTTAGATATTTCTATCTGCTCACGGTTCTCAAAGATTTCTTCAAGATTATCATGCTCAGAAGCAAACTCTTCAAGCTTTGCAACTAGTTCCTCCTTAGTAGCAGATGCTATCTGGTTAGCTCTCTTAGATATCACAGCTACTGATTCGTATAAGTTGCCTGTAGGCTCACTTATTTCACGCGTGTCTCTTGTTACAGTTGTGTTTGGGATTTCAATCTCTTCTTTACTCATAATTATCCTTGTTGTATAGTGTTAAGTTCAGCTACTGCTGAGTTACTTTTCGTTATTATTTTTTTGATTTGCTGACTATAGTCAGAAACCTTCCCGTATTCAGAAAGATAATTGTTAGCCTTGTCAAGGGCATCACTATATCGCTCTTTTTGTTTTTTGGAAATACTGTTTTTAGCATATAGATATGCTGCATCAACCATAAGGTAATGCAATTCGTCTCTATGCACCATGTCTGGATAGTCTTCTAGTGCGTTTTCACAAGCTACCATTGCACTTTTGAAGTATCCCAAGCTATGATACAACTTTGCATTATTGTAAACCTTTGCGAGTATTGTAGCACGTAGCAGGTCTATCTTATCATTGCAATCTGGTACATATTGACTGTTGGGGTACTGATTAATGAATGACTGTAAGGTTTCTATTGCACTATTGGTAGGGGCTTGATCTAGCTCCACAGGCATGGATTTATTAAATCTGCATACCGCTGCCATATAACTGGCTTCTTCTCGTTTTGGACTTAGTTTAAACGTCTGAGCAAATGAGTTGAAGTGATATCCTGCTAATAAAAATTCACTTGTACCATAGTATGAGTAAGCGTACATATAGTGGATTTCCTCTCGTTCAGGCTTACCATAATAAAGGCCTAAAAGCTCTTCAAATAGCATCTGTGAGCGTATGTAATCCTTTTTTTGGTAATATTTTTTAGCCGCTTCCAGTTTTTCAGCTGGCGTACCATCTTTTACAAGCTTTTGATAACCAGAGCAAGCAACGATTGTAGAAGCTAGGAAAAAGTATAGTATGTAGATTAATTGTCTCACTGAAAATGCCTGCAAAGTTATGTTTTTTATTAGTTATACGAAAGTTTAACGCATAAGTTACAGTATCTAGTTCATCCTACTTCTGGATCAGGTATTACTTAATATTGGTAAGTGTACAAGAACTTGTTCGTTGGCTATGCTTAGATGTATTATCTTTGCAGTTCATATAAAAATTAGTTTGAATGGATTTATTTGAAAAAATAGCAAAAAAAAAGAGTCCTTTAGGGCAGTATTCTGAAGACGCACACCATTATTACACGTTTCCAAAACTAGAAGGAGAGCTTGCTCCACATATGACTTTTAGAGGTAAAACAGTCCTCAATTGGAGCTTGAATAATTATCTTGGACTAGGGAATCATCCTGACGTACGTAAGGCAGATGCGGATGCTGCAGCAGCTTGGGGATGTGCATACCCTATGGGAGCACGTATGATGTCTGGCAATACAGATCATCATGA
>CAWVTO010000030.1:0-13930 GCA_963932895.1 uncultured bacterium | reverse complement strand
CTCCTTTGCTATGGACGCAAAAGGAAACCAATATGTGTCGGACAATAGTTTGACACTCTATAAGTTTGATGCTGCTGGAAAACTAATAACCAATGTCAATATCAAATCATACGGAGATATTACCAGCATAGATTGCTCCAATCCTTTTGAGCTCTATGTCTATCACCAAGACCAAAATATTATTGTATTCTACGATAATATGCTCAATCAACGTGGAGAAATTAGGCTAAATGATTTGTATTTTAATAATGTAGCGTGCGTAGCCAGATCCTTTGATAATAATATATGGCTAGTAGATCTATCTCAATATAAACTGCTAAAAATCAACAAGAAAGGAGAAAAACTAGCAGAGTCTCCATTCTTAAATAATATCCTCGGTCATACGTTTAACCCCACTAAAATGTGGGAAGAGAACAACAACGTCTATATAGTAGATACCAGCAACGGCATTCATCAATTTGACATGTACGCAACTTTTGCCACTACCTATTTTCATCCGGGCATTACAGATGCTTTTAGTCTTGGCGACAGATTTGTACTCAAACAGGGGACCCAATTATTGACCTACCACAAACTCCTACGCAACCCGGTAGAACTTAAGATTACCGTGCCCTCTGCAGGAATCTTGACCTATGATAAGACTTTCGTGTACAACTCAATGGGCAGTAAGCTCATAAAGCAGCTGCTTCGCTAGTCCGTTTTATCCTCAATAAAAAGGTGATATCCTGTTTCGAAGAAGAAGTTTAATCAGAACCTTCCCCTATAAATCGTATTCAAGTACATTTGCCATCATATTATGCTCGAAACATTAGAGGGAATACACGCACGTTTCATAGAAGTAGAATTACTACTCAGTAGTCCAGAGGTAGCTTCAGATATGAAGAAATTTACGAAGCTAAACAAAGAATACAGTGATCTAAAGAAGATAGTAGAGCACTACTTTGACTATAAAAACTTACTGAGCAATCTGGCAGAAGCTAGAGAAATGCTAGAAAGTAAGGATCCTGAGATGAAAGAAATGGCAAAAGAGGAGTTTGAGGCATTGAACGGAAAACAAGGACCATTAGAAGACAAAATAAAAATGCTTTTGATTCCCAAAGACCCGGAGGATGACAAAAACGCCATGGTAGAGATACGAGCGGGTGCAGGTGGAGATGAGGCAAGCATCTTTGCAGGAGACCTCTATCGTATGTATTCTAAGTTTTTTGACACGCAGGGTTGGAAACACGAGATAATGGATATCACAGAGGGTACAGCTGGAGGATACAAGGAGATTATCGTAAAAGTAGAAGGAAATGAAATTTTTGGAACCCTAAAATTTGAAGCAGGAGTACACCGTGTACAACGCGTTCCAGAGACGGAAACGCAAGGCAGGGTGCACACATCTGCTGCTACAGTTGCTGTATTGCCAGAGGTAGAAGAAATAGACCTTATAATAAACCCCGCAGATATAGATATGCAGACATCTCGTTCTGGTGGAGCGGGTGGTCAGAATGTGAATAAGGTAGAAACTAAGGTACAGCTCACGCATAAACCTTCGGGAATAGTGGTGGTCTGCTCGCAAGCAAGATCTCAGTTGGCCAACAGAGAAATAGCCATGGACATGATACGGGCTAAACTCTACGATATAGAGCTGGTAAAAAGAAACGGAGATATTGCAGCTAAGCGTAAGACGATGGTAAGTACAGGTGATCGCTCTGCAAAAATTAGAACATACAACTACCCACAAGGAAGAGTAACTGATCACCGTATCAATCTTACGCTGTATAACCTAAGTGCAGCCATGAATGGAGACATACAAGAAGTAATAGATGCTCTAAAAATTGCGGAGAATGCCGAAAAGCTAAAAGAAGGTGGTTTGTAAAACCTTTTTCTAAAAATTATTCACATAATGGGCCTATTGTGTGCCAATATTCCATCAAAAATATATTTTTGCACTATAAATAGTGTGAAAAATGCGATTTGATTCAATAAAAACAGCCACAAACAGAAAAAACAAGTTTTCTGCCAAACACCAAGTTTCTTTTACAGAACTCTACAAATCGAATGTCTTCGATGATTTTGCTATGCGAGATTTCCTTAGCAAAGAGGCGTACGAATCCGTAAGTGATTCTATCAACAACGGCAAGACCATTAACAGAAAAATGGCTGAGCACGTAGCTGCTGGCATGAAAAGGTGGGCATTGAGCAAAGGTGCTACACACTATACACACTGGTTTCAGCCATTAACAGGATCTACCGCAGAAAAGCACGACTCTTTCTGGGAACCTAAAGATGGTAAAGCAGTAGAAAAATTCTCTGCGGGAGCATTAGTGCAGCAAGAGCCAGATGCATCTAGTTTGCCAAATGGCGGGCTTCGTAACACATTCGAAGCAAGAGGATATACCGCTTGGGATCCTTCTTCTCCTGCATTCATACACGAAAACACAACGGGTAAGACTTTATGTATTCCCACGGTATTTGTATCGTACAATGGTGAGGCGTTAGATTATAAAGCTCCATTACTGAAATCTGTAAACCTTGTCAACAAAGCAAGTACTGATATCTGCAAGTATTTCCTCAAGAAAGTAACTTCTTGCACTGCCTCACTGGGGATTGAGCAAGAGTATTTCTTGGTAGATGAGGCTATGTTCAATGCTCGTCCAGATTTAGTAATGACAGGACGTACATTATTGGGACATGCTCCAGCCAAAGGACAGCAAATGGACGACCATTACTTTGGTTCTATTCCAGATCGTGTGTTTAACTATATGTATGAGGTAGAAATAGAAGCTGCCAAACTGGGTATACCACTTAAAACAAGACACAACGAAGTTGCTCCTGGTCAGTACGAATGTGCTCCAATGTTTGAGGAAGTAAATCTAGCGATAGATCACAACCAATTGCTAATGGACCTAATGGATGACTTAGCACATAAGCACCACTTTAGGGTATTGTTTCACGAGAAACCATTTGCCGGTATAAATGGTAGTGGGAAACACAACAACTGGTCATTGATTACCAATACAGGGGTTAACCTACTTTCTCCAGGAAACGACCCTAACTCTAACCTGCTCTTCCTTACTATATTTATCAATACCATAAAAGCTCTTCATGACAATGCAGACATCATAAGAGCAAGTATTGCTTCTGCTTCTAATGACCATAGACTTGGGGCAAACGAGGCTCCTCCAGCTATCATATCTGCCTTTATTGGGTCTAAACTTACCGAAGTGCTTAATGCCTTCTTAGATGACGAAACAACGAACGATGACAACGATAAAAAGTCCATCAATATTGATAAAATTCCAGAAATACTTCGCGACAATACGGACAGAAACAGAACATCGCCTTTTGCATTCACAGGAAACAAATTTGAGCTAAGAGCGGTGGGTTCGTCTACCAACTCTGCACAACCGATGACTGCTTTAAATACTGCAGTAGCCAATCAACTTATCCTTTTCAAAGCAGAAGTAGACAAGGCTATTGCTGCAGGTAGAGACCAAAAAACGGTTATCGTTTCTGAACTTAAGAAAGCCCTTCTATCAGCACAAAACGTACTCTTCGAAGGAAATAACTATAGTGATGAATGGGCTGAGGAAGCAAAGAAAAGAGGTCTAAGCAATATCAAAAATACTCCAGAGGCTCTCGAAGCATATATAAGCAAACAAGCCATATCTACCTTTGTGAACAATGGCATCTTCACCAAAGAAGAACTGCACGCTCGTTATGAGATAATGCTAGAGGATTACACCAAAAAAATACAAATAGAAGGCAGAGTATTGGGTGAGTTAGTTTACTCGCACATATTGCCTCCGGCTATAGGATACCTTACCACACTAGCCAATAATGTAAAGTCTCTAAAAGATGCTGGCTTGAAAGCGGGAACGGCTCAAATGGAACTCCTAGAAGCCATATCCACTCACATAGATGCTGCAAAACAAAAAACAGACGAAATGGTGGAAGCTCGAAAAAAGGCAAATTCTATGACAAGTGCCGTAAAACAGGCCATCTCATACCACTATGACGTAAAAGAAACCTTCGATGGCATTCGCTACCACGTAGACAAATTAGAACAAATTGTAGATGATCAATTGTGGCAATTACCGAAGTACAGAGAGTTACTTTTCATTAAGTAATTATAAATGACACTACCAAAAACCACACTTTCTAGTGTGGTTTTTGGTTATATATCATTATTAATTTGTTTTTGGGTACGGAATATTGGATTTTTGACGTTACCTTAAACAATGAAATTGAAAATAACCTATTCAATCAAAGCACTCGCTTTTCTTTCCACCATTCTCTTTTTGAGTAGCTGTGGAGGACCTTCTATGAAGAAAGCAGGAGAAGCAATGAATAACAAGCGATATGCAGAATCCGCAGACATGTATGATCAATTAGCCAGCACAACTGAGCTGCCAAAAGATGAACGTCAAACTGCTGCCTTTAGAGGTGCACAAAGCTATCAGTATAACCACCAGCCAAAGCAAGCTCTAAAATTATACCTTAAAGCTGAAAAATATGGGGCTAAAGATCCGGAGGTGAAGTACCGCATTGCTCAAACAAATAAGCAACTTGGACAGTACGAAGAAGCTATAAAATACTTTAAACTATACCAAAAAGAGCAGCCCGGAGACGAGCGTATCGAACCTATGATAACGGGTTGTGAACAAGCCTTAAAATGGAAAGAAGAAAAATCCCGCTATACGGTGACTTCTTTTAAGCCTGCAAATGACAAAAAAGCAGATGATTTCTCGCCCATATGGGCCGATAGAAAAAACAAGACAATCATGTTCACCTCCGATAGGCAAGAAGGAGCGTTTTCTAAAGGAAACTACGACAGAACCCTAAGAGGTTTTACGGATGTTTGGGTTGTAAAGCTTGAGGGTTCTAGAGGAAAAATAAAATGGGGCAAACCAGCACTTGTTGAAGGTTTAAATACAAAATGGAATGACGGATCTGTTACGTTCAACTCACGAAAATCGAAAATGTACGTTACGCAGTGTAACGGCGTTAGTGGCAAACAACCAAAATGTAAAATATACGAAGCCCGTAAATCGGGTAAAGGATGGCAAATCAACCCAGAACCACTTAGTTTTTGTTCAGGCGAGAACAATGCAAGATGGAACTTTGGTCACCCTACGCTAGCAGACAAGGACAAAACGATTTATTTTGCTTCTGACAGACCTGGAGGATATGGAGATACCACTTCATTAGAAAAAACAAAAGACATTTGGGTCTCTACATTCGTAAGACGCGGCAGAACATGGAGCGAGCCAATAAATCTTGGTCCAAATATAAACACAGAGGACAACGAAATGTTCCCTTATGTACATACAGACGGGTCACTCTACTTTTCATCAAACGGACATCCGGGTTTAGGCGGTCTAGACATTTTTGAAACAGTGAAAGATGGTGAAGGTCCTACTGATTGGCAGGTGCCAAACAACATGAAGAGTCCAGTAAACTCTAGTGGCGACGATTTTGGGATCATACTGGATGCTACCAAAGAACACGGTTTTTTTACGTCTAGCAGAACGAAGAGTCAGGACGACATATTTGAGTTTACTATGGAGCCTATAGCCTGTAAACTCAAAGGACAAATAACGGATTGTGATAGTGGAACTGCCATAGTAGATGCATTGGTATTGATAAGCAATAACGTAGATTCTATCAAAATAAGGCTACGTGCAGATAGCAAAGGATACTATGAAACAGACCTCGGAATCAATAGAGAATATACGATAGAAGTATCTAAGCGTAACGCATATTACTATGATGCTAAACCGCAATACGTAAGTACCGTAGGTGTAGAAAGTTCATTGGATTGCCAGTACGTAAAAGATTTCTGTATGAAAAACACGTGTAACGATGTTTTTGTACTTCCTATCTATTTTGACCTAGCTAAGGATGAAATACGCCCAGATGCACAACCGATACTAGACGATTTGATTAAGACGCTTAAAAAGTATCCTAGAATGGCTGTAGAGCTTGGATCGCATACAGACTGTAGGGCCTCTTATGAATACAACAGAGATCTTTCACAACGAAGAGCCAACTCAACTGTTCAGTACTTAGTAGAGAAAGGAAAGATAAATCCATTTAGACTTGAAGCTAGAGGATATGGCGAAAGCCAACTCGTTACGGACTGTCCATGTGAAGGACCCGTAAAGAGTTCATGTTCTGAAGAGGAACATCAGCAGAACAGACGTACAACTGTAAAGGTTGTAAACTGTAATTTCGATGTACTTTCAATAGGGGTAGAATACTCCAATCGTAATGACGAGGCCCTTAACGGTAAAGGTTCTGTATACAGTCCATACCTGTTGGCTCAACAACGTGCTTTTCTAACAGAAACCAAAGGAGACATAGATAGCTTTATGAATGCTCAAGCAGAGCAAGACAGCATACTTCTGGTTAAAAAAGCAGAAGATGAGCTACTAGCTAAATATGATTTCGTGTCATTAACAAAAGGCAGAGGAGATTCATATAATCTGTATGGTTATGTAGGGCGTAAAAAAATTAAATTCACTTTCAATGGAGAAGAGCGACGCACACAAATACCACAAACTATGGTAGAGCAGCTTCTCAAATCCGGAGCGTTGAAAACCACAGATTTCAGAGACCAAGGAGAAAAAATTAAATTGACAGATGGTACCAAAATTTTTGGAACTTCATTTACGCTTGCTAAGCTTAAAATAGACAATAAAGAGTACACCAAGGTCAAATGCAAAATGACACAATCGCGAGAGGTTGTATTGGGTTACAACATATTTGATCGAGAGTATGTTGACTTTGAGATAAAAGAGGACAAAATCTGGTTGTTAAAAGACGCTGAATAGTAAATATACACCTTGAGTAGATACGAAAAGAGAGGAGTTTCTTCTCAAAAGGAAGACGTTCATAAGGCAATCACCAATGTAGATAAGGGGATCTTTCCCAATGCCTTTTGCAAGATTGTAGAAGACTACATAGGCGGAGATAGCAAGTACTGCAATATAGTACACGCAGATGGTGCAGGAACCAAATCTTCGCTGGCTTATCTTTATTGGAAAGAGACTGGAGACATCAGCGTATGGAGAGGTGTAGCACAAGATGCCTTAGTAATGAATCTGGATGACATCATCTGTACTGGATCTATAGGGCCGTTTCTACTCTCCAATACTATTGGTAGAAATAAGCACCTTATCCCAGGTGCGGTTATCAAAGAAATCATAGATGGTTTTGAAGAGTGCATAGAAACGATGAGCTCCTTTGGTACACAGATCAAGTTTACGGGTGGAGAAACTGCCGATGTAGGTGACTTGGTAAAAACAATAATTGTAGATAGCACCGTTGCATGCAGGCCAAAAAGAGATGAAATCCTTGAAGTAAATATTCAACCTACAGATGTTATTGTAGGTTTTGCTTCGTACGGACAAGCCACTTATGAGAGCAGCTACAATGCAGGAATGGGTTCCAATGGTCTAACCAGCGGAAGACACGACCTTCTGCATCATGCCTATTACGCTAAGTATCCAGAGTCTTTTGACAAAAATACGGACGAAGAATATATATACAGTGGTCAGTTTTCACTCACCGACCCATTAGAAGGAACACCTGTAGATATCGGGAAAGCATTGCTTTCTCCTACACGTACCTATGCTCCTATTCTGAATAAAATAGTTTCTGATACTGAACTAAAAAAAGGAATAAATGGCATAATACACTGTACTGGTGGAGCTCAAACTAAGGTGATGAAGTTCTTAGATAAGCCACTGCATATCATCAAAGACGACCTTTTACCTATACCGCCACTTTTTGATACCATTCAAAAAACTACGGGTACAGAAATGAAGGAAATGTTTGAGGTGTTTAATATGGGTCACCGTCTGGAGATCTACTGTGACAAGGACAAAGCACAAGAACTTATCGATATAGCCGCAACGTTCAACGTAGAAGCTAAAATCATAGGAAGATGTGAGCCTTCCGATAAAAAAGAGCTAACCATAAACGGAATACAGTACTAGTACATTTCTGTACGTCTCGTATTCTTGGTGTACCTTTGCCCGTATGAAAGACATCCGTTCCCTTTCAAAAGATGAACTTATAGCAACTTGCGAAAGTTTAGGAGAAAAAAAATTTAGAGCAAACCAGCTATGGGAATGGTTATGGCAAAAGAGTGCTCGCTCCTTTGACGAGATGACCAATCTTTCTAAGGACTTTAGGGCAACACTTGCAGAAACCTTCACCTTTCATACAATGACCATTGCCAATTCTCAACGAAGCAGTGATGGGACTATCAAATACGCCTTTCGCCTAAACGACGATCACTTAGTAGAAGGTGTACTTATACCTACAAGCGATAGGGTGACTGCTTGTATCTCATCTCAAGTAGGCTGTAGTCTTAGTTGTACTTTTTGTGCTACAGGTTTTCTTAAGAGAGAGCGAAACCTACGTGCTGACGAAATGTATGACCAAGTAGCCATACTTAAAGAAGAAGCACAAAAGGAGTACGGCATCAATCTCAGCAACATAGTGCTTATGGGTATGGGAGAGCCGCTTCTAAACTACGCTAACGTAATGGCAGGCATGGAACGCGTAAATGCTCCTGATGGCCTTGGAATGAGCCCACAACGCATTACCCTTAGTACTGCAGGCATTGCCAAGATGATAAAAAAATTGGGTGACGATGGGGCTCGATTTAATTTGGCTCTATCACTACACTCGGCAAACAATGAGCAGCGTGCCAAAATAATGCCGATTACCGATACCAACTCGATAGACGATTTGGTCGAAGCACTCAATTATTTCCACGACAAAACAGGCACCCGCGTTACCTTAGAATACTGTGTTATCAATGACATAAATGATGACCCAATGGAGGCCGAAGAGCTCGTTGCCTTTTGTCAAAGGATAACATGCAAAGTGAACTTGATAGAGTATAACCCGATTGATCTTGCAGAATTTGTATCAAGCTCTGCAGAGAAAATCGAACGATTTGCCAACTATCTCGAAAGCAAAAAAGTAATTGTAAATGTAAGAAGAAGCCGCGGTAAAGATATAGACGCCGCTTGTGGTCAGTTGGCTAATAAATTAACCTAGAATCTTTTCTCGCTCCTGAGCAGTGGGTACTCTGCAGGTATCTCGCTTACCAAACCACCTGTACCTATTCCGTGCGATGAGCCTATACATACCGTCTCTTATCATACGCGGCATTACCCTGAAAACGACTAACCATTTATATGGCATTTTTAAAAATTTTACCACACGCAGCACCGCATCTGATTCAGCGTACAAGGTGCCTTCTGAATAGAACAAGATACTGTCAGGTACATTCTCCAAACCACTCTTTTTTATAACTTCTTTACCTAAGTCCGATTGTAGAGACGCAAATTTTAAGGCATTCCCATTTTCATTTCGAACAATCAGGTCTACACTCCCATTACACAGTGAGCACACACCATCAAAAAGTACCAAATTATTTATCATTCTATCTCATCAACAACTATATCGAGAACCTTGTTTCTTTATCTCAGAAGTTGTTTAACGTTTCTATTCCCAACAAATTTATACCACTAATTCTTAATTCTCTGAATACAATATAAATACCTTTGTCCCATGGCCAAAATTTCGATAGATTTAAACTCAGGTACTATAGCTAAAAACGAAGCGGTAATCGGTATAGATCTAGGCACTACAAATAGTCTTATTGCCACTATCAATGAGGTAGATAGACTCCCATATTGCATTACAACCGATTCTGATAGCATAGTGCCCAGTGCATTATATTTTGGAAAGGATGCCATACATGTTGGGAAAAAAGCAATCACGCAAATGGTGAGAGAGCCCGAGAATACCATCTACTCCGTAAAACGACTAATGGGAAAGAGCTACGCAGACCTGCAAGAACTTAATCACAACCTAAATTACGAGATAGTAGACAACCAAGAACAACTGGTCAAGGTGAAAATCGCCGATAAACAATATTCGCCCATTGAGCTTTCTTCTTATATCTTAAAAGAACTGAAAACTATTGCAGAGCAAAAGCTAAACAATATGGTGAACAAGGTGGTAATCACCGTTCCAGCATATTTCAATGACTCGCAGCGTCAAGCAACAAGAGATGCCGGCAAACTTGCGGGTATGGATGTACTGCGTATTATCAATGAACCCACTGCAGCAAGCTTAGCCTATGGCATAGGATTAAAAGGTGGTGACGGTAAAACAGTAGCCGTATATGACTTGGGTGGTGGCACTTTTGACATTTCTCTCCTGTATATACAAAACGGCATTTTTGAGGTGCTAGCAACCAACGGGGATACGTATCTTGGTGGTGACGATTTTGACAAAGCAATAGTGGATATCTGGTCTGAGCAATATGACTTGAAAAACTTAACCGCTAGCAACCGCCAGTTACTTCGCCTTACGGCAGAAGAAGCCAAAAAGGCATTGAGCACGACAACCTCTTTTCAAAAAGGGGTAGCGATACAAGGAACAAATTTCACACTCAGCATACGTCTCGAGCAACTTAATGACGCTATTAAGCCACTTATAGATAAGACCATACAAAGTTGCCAAAACGCTATACACGATGCCGAACTCTCATGTGCAGATGTACAAGAGGTGATTTTGGTAGGTGGGAGTACCCGTACTCCATTGGTAAAATCTACCGTAGGAGATTTTTTTAGCTCTGCCAAAGTGAACGATGATTTGAATCCAGATGAAGTAGTAGCCATGGGAGCTGCAATAGAAGCAGACATACTGGCTGGCAACAGAAAAGACATGTTGCTACTGGATGTAACTCCACTATCTCTAGGTATAGAGACACTGGGTGGGCTTATGGATGTACTAATACCCCGTAACAATAAGATACCTACCAAACTACACAAAGAATATACGACTAGCGTAGATGGGCAAGTAAACCTTGCCATAAACGTATACCAAGGTGAGCGTGAGATGGTAGCAGACAATAGAAAACTCGGCGAGTTTGTACTAAAAGGGATACCCGCCATGCCAGCAGGTCTACCAAAGGTAGAAATGACCTTTATGCTAAATGCAGATGGTATATTGCAAGTAAGTGCAGAAGAAAAAAGAAGTGGCATAAAACAAGAAGTGCAGATGAAACCACAATACGGAATTTCTGACGAAGAAATAAAGAACATGCTGCAAGAGAGTATCACCAATGCACAAGAGGATATGGACAGACGTGGACTAGCAGAAGCCACTACCGAGGCAGATCAGTTAATTTATGCTACAGAAAAATTCATCCGAGAAAATGGAGAATTATTGAATCAAGAAAGCGAAACAGCCATACGCCAACGAATGGATAAAATAAAAGAGGCTGTAGATGCTAAAGACAAAAATATAATCGTTTCTATGACAGATGAGCTTAACAATTACTCCCGTCAGTTTGCCGAAAAAGTGATGGACAAACAGATTAGCAAGGCTCTACAAGGTAAAAAAATATAATGCGAACACTCGTTCTTGCCCTATTATCCCTAGGTATGTTGAGCACCTTTGCCCAAGGTGCCAAGAGAAATAGTAATAAGCTGGGAATAAAAACAAGTATAAATATTTCCACACTTTTGGGCAACGAGTTACAAAACCCAAGGCCCAAGTTTGGCTATACTGCTGGAGCGTACTATCACATCAATCAAGCAAATGACTGGAGTTTATACACTGAATACACGGCCAGTTTCAGAGGTTCACGCTTCAGCAATGGCGACACTGGTTATTCCAAAATAGCCCTATTCTACGTTGACTTTGCGGCCATGCCTGCATATAAACTAGACGACAAACAGACCCTATCTTTTGGTCCGTATCTCTCCTATTTGGGACTCTCCTCCATTTTCAAAGGTCAGCAACAAAAAGCCTACCTGAATGATATAGGCATACGACCCCTAGATGCCGGAATTGGAGCGTACTATACCCTACAAGGATCTTTAGTGGGTTTCCAGGTAGGTGGCAAGCTAGGATTAGCAAACGCCAATAAGGATATTAGTTTTGATGACCTCACACCTGCAACAGGTACCGGCGGATTTATCCGAAGCCTGAGCTTAGAGGTCGGAATGATTTTTTAGAATAAGAACAATGCTCAAAAACGCAACAATACTCGTCTTAACAGTTATCACTGTTGGTCTTCTTTCCATATCATCTAAGGATACAGAAAAAGAAGATCAAGCCATAAAAATGGAAAAAGGCCTTCAGGTATATCCTGTACCAATACCAAGCAATTTATCTTTTGCAGAAGAATCAGTTCCTTTAAATAAGTATGGCATCAAAGAACGTTTGGATCGAGAGTTATTAGTAAACACCTACTGGCAAAGCAACACCATGATAATGCTAAAGCGAAGCAAACGTGTTTTTAGCGTTGTAGAGCCTATTTTAGCACAACATGGCATACCAGACGACTTCAAGTACTTGGCAGTGGCAGAGAGTGGTCTAGTTAACGTAACCTCGCACCTTGGAGCAAAGGGAGTATGGCAGTTTATGAAGTCTAGCGGAAAAGACTACGGACTAAGAATAAATGATCAGGTAGACGAGCGATTGCATTTGGAAAAAAGCACCAAAGCAGCCTGCATATACCTCAAAGAAGCATATGAACGCTTTGGCACTTGGTCACTAGCGGCAGCATCATACAACAGGGGAATGGCGGGCATACGAAGAGACCTTACGAAGCAATTTGTAGCAGATTATTACGACCTGCACCTTAATACGGAAACATCTCGCTATATGCTTCGTTTACTTGCTCTAAAACAGATTTTCGATAATCCAATAGACTTTGGCTTTCATATAGAAGACAAGGACTATTATACTAGCGAGGCCTTTGTCCATATTGTTGTTGATAAGGATATACTAAACATATCGGAATACGCCCGCTCCATTGGGACAAACTACCATATACTGAAGTCTATGAATCCTTGGATAAAAGGCAATGAGCTTCTCGTAAGTGATGGTCCATACACCATAAAAGCCCCTCTACAGAAGTAGAGAGGCTTTTGAATAATGCGATATGTTGATGAGTATTACAACTCGTCTTGGTTAAAAAAGTAATCATCCGTGGATGGATACTCTGACCAAATTTCTTCAATCGTTTCAAAAGGCTCTCCGTCGTCTTCCAATTCTTGTAAGTTTTCTACTACTTCAAGAGGAGCTCCCGTACGGATAGCGAAGTCAATTAGCTCGTCCTTAGTTGCTGGCCAAGGTGCGTCATCCAAATAAGATGCAAGTTCTAAAGTCCAATACATTTCGTTAAAAGTTTATAATATTAATCCTGATTTGCACTATTAAAATGATGTGCTTTATCTTAATGCGAAAATATATTTTTATTTCAAGTAGACAAACTTATGCTAAAACAACATAAGCCTCTTATTTAAAGGAACTTATGTGATAAAGCAGTATGCCTGCGGCTACGGATACATTCAAAGAGTCTATACCGCCCGGCATATTTATGCGTACTGTAGTATCCATCAGGGAGAGTCTTTCTCTTGAGAGTCCCTTATCTTCATTTCCCATCCACAGGGCATATGAGTCCAGTTTCTTAAACGAATCTGCTGAAAGAATGTCCTCTGTTTTCTCGGTAGCTGCTAATTGAGGTATTCCCCAACTCTTCAGATACTCCAATGTACTACTCAGGCTACTCACTCTTGCTACTGGCAATTTGAGCAGTGCCCCAGCAGATGATTTTATAGCTCCCTCTCCAATCTCTGCATTTGCCTTTACTCCCACGATCATTAGATCTACATCAAATGCTAAGCACGAGCGTGAAATAGCACCAATATTCCGAATATCTTGAACGCCATCGCATACCAATACCTTTGGCGGTTTGCCTTCTTCGAACATTCTCGTAATGGTTTCCTCTAGCGGAACAAATTCTATTGGGCTCTTTATGGCAATAACACCTTGATGGCTTGCTCTAGAAATACGATTAAGCTTCTCTATGGGCACCATAGAGAAAGGGGTGCCA
>CAWVTO010000029.1:0-14212 GCA_963932895.1 uncultured bacterium | reverse complement strand
TCGCTCCAAATTACTCGGATCACTCGATACATTACCTACACTTTGCAGGTGATTTTCTATATTGTCATCACTCTCGTTTTTATTTCGCGAAAGGTCCGTAAGCAAGTAGTCCATATTGGCCAAAATACCACCTACAGCTACCAATGCTATGAGTATTAAATGTTTGAATCGTAAGTTTAGTAGAAACACAAAATAGAGTGCTAAGCTAATAACCAAACTAAGCCAAGAAGCCCGAGTAAATGACATGGCAACTGCCAATACCATAAACAGAAATAACACCAAGCATACGATACGGAGCGTCGAAGAGTAGCCCATCTGCCTACCGTGTATAGCAAAAATAAATAAGACAGGAACCACAAAAGATATGCAAGCTGCATACATACCGTGATCTGGCAAAAACGGTCGCATTGCTGTATACGCATATGCTCTACTGAAGCCTCCACTAGCATGTATTACCAAGGTATACAGGCTAAGTATCACAACAGATATGATGAAGCTCCAGATAAATTTTTTGGCTACAGTTTCATTTCTAAAGTAGCGAGTAAGTAAAAAGTAAAAGACTCCAATATACCAACTTTTCATCAGTACGTACTTAGCAGATATAATGGGCATCGTGCTCGTAAGAGCCGTTATAGTCATCCACGAAAAGTCTGCTAGTATGAGTATACTTAGCAACGTGAATACTTCTGGAACCACGAGTTTTTTGCTCTTGAGCATTTTGAGTAATACTCCTATAAATAGAAATATAATTAATGGTTCTGTAGGCAAACTGAGATTGACAGAACTGTAACGCTCGTCCAACAGATGAACAGATAGAGGAGTAGCGAATGCTAAAAAATATAAAATGTACTTCGGTTTAGTAATAGTTATCCATCCCAATAGAATAACTGCAGGCAATGCCATAGCAGCATAAACTTCGAAATAAACAGCAGCCAAGCAGTAGACAAAAAAGACTCCTACACTAGCATACAAACGTTTTATGTCCAAAGACAGATCCACGTTTTATTTCTTGAGCTTGCCTAACTGTTGCATAATAAGCAAAACCAACACACTAAAGAAACCTACAGCTCCTGTTACCAGAAGTACGATAAGCGAACGTACAGGGTACGTTTTTTTCTCTGCTGGCGAGGCACTGGTTAATATAAATTTTTGAGGCAGCGTTTTCTCCACGTCTACCTTTGCTTTTTCGTATCGCTTACGCAACTTACTCAAGCTCTCTAGTTCTAGTATCAGTGTTTCGTTCAAGTAGGTGAATTCACCTGCATATTCAGCTAACTTGTCCTGTACTGCTTGCAATCTTCTACCAGTGGCAGAATTAGCCGGCACTTTATACAGTTCTTCTGCTATTGCTCTAGACTGCTCTTCGTAGTTGGTAATCCCTTTTTTACCCAAGCCTTGTAGTTTTTGACGCAGTCCAAACACTTCTTTTTCTTTGCCTTTGAACTCATCTTGAATGATAATAAGTGCTTCTAGCGATACTTGTCGTTGTATCTCCGTCTTCACACTATCATATAGAGAACCTATACCGTTAGCAATTTCTGCGGCTTTTATTGGGTCTTCATCTAGCACATTGATAGCTACTGCGAGGTGTCGTGTTCTACTAAACTTAATATTGCTTTTCATCTCACGACCCAGATCCGTTTGTGGACTGCCGCCATCCGTATCTATATCGTAATGATTTATAAGGTCAAAATTTCTTACAATACGTCCTTGTAGAGCAGACGAGTTGAGAAGCTGCAATGCGTTTTCCGCTTCTTCTTCTTCACCAAAAGCCAATGGATCTGCCTGCCGCTGTGTCAAGTCTGTAAACATGGCATTACCAATTGAGTTAATTGTAGTGGGGTAAAAAATTACCTCAGACTCATATTTGGGTGTGATAAAAAATGGTGATGAAAATATAGCAGACAAGATAGCTGCAGAAAGCGTGATGATAAGCAAATGCTTACGGTACTTCCATACGAGAGAAACTATATCTATAAAATTAAAATCAAACTCTTTGTTTTGGTTCATTCGGTAAAATTGGTTGAAGGTGGCAAATGTAAATGATTACGTATAATTCCGTTATTTCTTGAGCAAAGACTTTAAATCTTTTACGCTGAACAGCTTAAATAGATACGCCGAAAACAAAACTGAAATAGCAATCATACTTAAGTGAACGCACATATTCTGTGCATATTGTTGTCCAAATAAAATAATTAGAGCTAAAACTATTACTCCTACGGCAGGGGCTAAAAGTGAATGCAATGTTATATTCAAATTATATTTTTTAATGCTCACAAGTAGGCAAACAAAACCAAACAACAATTGACTCACCATAGTAGCTATAGCAGCACCTTGAGCTTTATATTGAGGTATAAGAATACTATTAAGTATGAGATTTACCACTAGGGTAAATGCCGCAAATCGATTTAGCCATGTTAGCTCCTTGCCTGCTGTAAGTAGAGCACCGTAAACCAATGTAAGCGATGAACCAATGAAACCCACTAGTAAAAGAACAAGCACCTCAGCAGAGTCGGTATTTGCTTTGTCTGGATTGACAAATCTGAGTATTTCCATGGCATAAACAACTGCAATGAGAGAAGCAACGATACCGCCAAATAGTAGTAATCGTGAAGTAAATCCACTTATGCTACGTATGATGTCGATATTTTTCAGGTTTTTACTAAATAGGGGAAGTAAAACTCCACTAAACACCGAGGCAAACATGAGTAAAGCAAAATAAAACCGATAACCCAATGCATATACCCCCGCTTCAGCATCTCCTACTAGTTCTTTTATCATGACGCCATCTATGTAGGTATAGAGTCCCATGAGTGTTACCAGCAAAGCAAAAGGCCATGATTTTTTGAGAATGGGAAAAATCTTATCCCAATTAAAAGAAATCGATATGTGGGCCAAATGGCCTCTCAGAAATACAAGAAGGCTCACCAATACGAGTGACAAACTGAAAAGTTGTGCGTAGGCAAATTTGTAGATGGTAAGATCTAGCTGTGGAATATTGGACCACAACAATACACCTACAAAGAGGATGACCAACACCCTGTCTAACACCATGAAGATACCGTCTATTCTGAAACGCTGTAAGCTAGCTACTATGCTTCTAAAAAATTGATTGAGTGACGTCACTACTTGTATGGCTCCGAGTATGAGCAGCAAACCAAACTCATTTGTAGAATAACCCAGCACTGCTCCTACTCCAAGTATGATTATGACATAGAGTATGGCAAGCAATATTTTTAGACCAATAATACTGCCCGTGAGTGAGCGTATTTTGCTGTTGTCTTGTGCTACTTCGGTAATATTGAAATTATTGAGACCGAGGTCTAGCACGATGAAAAATAACAAGCTTGTATTGAATAACGCGAAATAATTACCATAGACTGCTTGTGGCAATGCTTCTTGCACGGCTGCATCTATAACCAGTATCCATATAGGTTTTACGAGCAGGTTGAGTACCTGCATGAAAGCTAAATCACCGAGATACTTTTTTAACATTTATACAGTCGCTGCAGTACCTTTTAGTTCTACTCTTCTTGTTTTCATTAGTAAGAAAAACCCAACGATGAAAAACACCATAAGCATTAACACCGACTTACGCATATCGCCAAATATCCCTTCTAATAATCCAAACATTAACGGACCAAAAATTAGTCCTACTTTTTCCATTACATCAAAGAAACTAAAGTAAGAGGCGTGATCCTCTGTAGGTGGCAGCATTTTAGAATAGGTACTTCTGCTGAGTGATTGTATACCGCCCATTACAAAACCTACTATTGTTGCTAAGAAATAAAATTCTGTTGGCAGGTGTATGAAATACGCAATTATTGTACAACCTATCCATATTAAAGTTGCCAGCATTAGTGTACGCAAATTACCCCACTTCGCAGAAAGATTAGACAAAATATATGCACCTGCAATAGCAATAAGTTGTATAATAATTATACTCGCAATTAGTCCTGTTTCTTTTGTTTGCCACCATTCTCCACCAGGAACCCAATCTATTTCTTTGCTCGCAAAAAGTACGGCGAGTAGCATGATAGTCTGTACGCCCATATTATACGTAAAATAGCTCCCCAAGAACCACTTCACTCTCGGGTGTTGCTTCAATTCTGACCACACTTTTCGCAGCTCTCCGTATCCATACCAAATGATATTGTGCTGTTTTTCTCGTTTCGCATAGTGACTGCTATCTGGTAAATAGTAATAGGTATATTGAGCAAAACCAACCCACCAAACTGCCACCATCAAGAAACCATATTTGACTGGCATTCCCGCAACACCGTTTAAAATGAGTATGGTTACTAATAGAGAAACACTGCCAATATACCCAAGGGAAAACCCTCGTGCACTTATTTTATCGTGTTGGTCTTTGTCTGCAATTTCCAATAAGAATGAATTGTAGAACACCAAACTGCCCCAAAAACCAATACTAGCCATGAAAACGGAGAGCATACTTATTTCTAAGGTATCTTTATCAAAATAAAATAGCGATGCACATCCAAGAGCACCGAGATAGCAAAAGAATTGCATAAATCGCTTTTTGGTGCCCATGTAATCTGCTATGCCCGAAAGTACTGGAACCAATAAGACGATAAGAAAAAATGAAGCCGCATAGACGTAAGAGTAGAGTTCCGTATTCACAAACTCTCTACCAAAGAAAGTTACCATTTCAGAAATAACATTCCCTTCAGCATCCTTCGTTTTTGTTACCTCACCATAAAAAATAGGAAATATCGCCGTAGAGATAATTAGATTATAAACTGAATTAGCCCAGTCATAAAAAGTCCATGCTTTTATGGCCTTTGGATCATTTTTCTTAAATACGTACCCCATATATTTCTTTCAAAGCACGTAAAAATTTTGGGTAGTACAAACCTTATTCTCTGAACGACTCATACAAACCATTCATAAAAGAATTGAAAGGTACAGCCTAAGCTGCGTTCAACTTCAACTTTTGAAGCATTTTCTCGGCATCTTCAATACCAATATTTACTTCTTTGACTCCTTCGTTAGACGGTGCTTCATACATATGATCTGCTAATATAGCCTCGCATATAGATCGTAGTCCACGAGCCCCAAGCTTAAACTCTATCGCTTTCTCTACGATATAGTCTATAACACTATCGCTTATGGTCAATTTTATATCTTCCATAGCAAATAGAGCCTCATACTGACGTATGAGAGCATTCTTAGGTTCTAGAAGTATCGATTTCAAAGCTTTAGCATCTAGTGGCATTAATGCCGTCAAAATTGGCACACGACCAATTATCTCAGGAATTAAACCAAATTGTTTGACATCTGTAGGAATAGCATATTGTAAGTAGTGCTCTACTTCAACAGACTCTTCTCCCGTAGATTTAAACCCAAGTGAATTGGCTTGCAGTCTGCGTGAGATAATTTTTTCTATTCCATCAAACGCTCCGCCACAAATAAATAAGATATTCTTAGTATCTATCTGTACCATTTTTTGGTCTGGATGCTTTCTGCCTCCTTGTGGAGCTACATTGGCAACAGTACCTTCTAGTATTTTGAGTAGACCTTGTTGTACACCCTCACCACTCACATCACGAGTAATGCTTGGGTTATCGCTCTTGCGAGCAATCTTATCTATTTCGTCTATATATATAATACCACGCTCCGTAGCATCTTTATCATAATCAGCAGATTGGTATAGGCGAGAGATTATACTTTCTACATCGTCTCCTACATATCCAGCTTCTGTGAGCACTGTGGCATCGGCTATACAAAAAGGTACTTCAAGTGAGCGAGCAAGTGTCTTAGCAAGTAAGGTTTTACCCGTTCCTGTTTCTCCTATGAGCAACAGGTTAGACTTCTCTATCTCTACACCATCATCTCCTGCTTCAAACTGAAGACGCTTGTAGTGGTTGTATACCGCTACACTTAGCGTACGTTTTGCTCGATCCTGACCAATAACGTACTCGTCTAGTAGTTCCTTTATCTCTCGGGGTTTGCGTAGTTTGAATCCAGCAGTTGCATCTTTCGATTTTGTGCTCCCGTTTTCATTCACTACTATTTCGTTTCCTTGCTGTATACAGTCCTCACAAATGTGAGCATCTATACCCGAAATAAGAAGACCTACCTCTTCCTTACTTCTACCACAAAATGAACAACTCAGTTTCGTATCTTTTTTTGCCAAATCTTATTTTACTTTTCTTTCTAGCACTTCGTCTAGCATTCCGTATTCCTTAGCTTCTTGTGCAGTCATCCAGTAATCACGCTCACTGTCTTTCTCCACTTTTGCATATTTCTGACCACTATGATTTGCTATGATATCGTATAGCTCTTTTTTTAACTTCATTATCTCCTTTACGGTGATTTCCATATCCGTAGCTTGACCAGAAGTACCTCCGAGTGGTTGGTGTATCATTACTCTACTATGCTTTAGAGCCGTTCTCTTGCCTTTGGTACCCGAGCACATAAGTACAGCACCCATACTCGCAGCTATGCCTGTACAGATAGTTGCTACGTCTGGGGCTATATACTGCATAGTGTCATATATACCTAGACCTGCATATACACTACCTCCTGGGCTATTTATGTATATCTGTATGTCTCGCTTTGCATCTGAACTTTCCAAAAATAAAAGTTGAGCTTGTATCACGTTGGCTATGTAGTCATCTATTCCTGTACCCAAAAAGATTATTCTATCTGCCATTAACCTAGAGAATACATCTACCTCTCTAAATGGCATCTGACGTTCTTCTATGACTGTACGTGTCATATCTTGAGGTGCATGGATAGAGCTACCAATGTAGTGATCTACTTTTGTACTACTAATTCCGTGGTGCTTTATTGCGTATTTTCTAAATTCTTTTCCGTAATCCATATCTTTTATCTTGGTGTCAAATGTAAAACAAATCGTTTGCAAATCTGATTTCAAAAAAAAACCACTCGATGAATCGAGTGGTTTTTCATTTAGTTTACTTAGAAACTTTATCGTTGAACTTTTTTACCTCATCGTAGAACTTATCTACATGCAGTTTTTTATCTTTGATAGTGATAAGCTCTTTTACCTTATCCAACACTTTTTTATCGACTACCACATCGCGTATACGCATCAGATAGCCTTTGTCTTCTCTGTTTTTAGCTTCAAAATTTTGAATCATCGCTGGGTCAGGATTATTCAATCCATATTGACGAAGCATTTGTGCCGTATATGCAAATGAAGTTTGGTTAATGTCTTCATCCGTTACTTCTACATTTTGCTCTTCAGCTATTTTTTCGCGTACGAGTTGCTTACGCAATACAACAGATTCAGTACCATAAAGCTCATCTACATTGTCTGGATTGTATGTCTCTGGCTTCGTCTCGCTCAACCATCTTTTTAGGAAATCATCTGGAAGCGTAAGCTTATGCTTTTCTTCTAGCATTAGATTTAACTCTGCTTCTAGTTGTTTTTCGGCTTCTGCTACATAGTATGCACCAAGGTTTTCTTCAATTTTAGCTTCAAACTCTTTTTCCGTTTTCACTGCATCAGGGCCCATTACTAAGTCAAAAAATTCTTGGTTCAACTCTGCTGGCTGCACTCTACGTATTTCTTTTACTTTCCCTTTGAACGTCTTATTAAGTCCTGCTACCGCTTCTTTCTCTATTCCCAATGATTGGACAATCACCATTTCATTGTCATTAAAAAGGTCGAATACATTAATATCAAGCTCATCTCCAGAGGATACGCCCACCAGTTGCTTTTTTACTTTTTTGCTTTTTACTACCTCCGGCAATACAGTTACTTCTTGCTCAAAAACACCACCGTCTTTGTGCTCACCTTTTTTATCCACCTCAGTCATCATTAGTACAATGGAGTCATTTTCTGTTTCTGACTTATCCATTGTTTCCAACTTACCGTTTTGTCTTCTTAGGTTTTTTATCTCCGTATCTACTTCCTTCTTGTCTAGCTCTATTTCGTAGCGGGTCAGTTTATCTTTAGCAGATATCTGAAGCTCAACAGCTGGTGCAAGACCTAGGTCAAAATGAAACGTGAAGTCTCCGTAGTTTTCAAAATCAGTAATACTCTCTTTTTCTACACTTGTCATTGGCTGGCCAAGTATATCTATGTTGTTTTCTTGCAAATACTGGTACAAGTGTTCAGAGGTAAGTCTGTTCACTTCTTCAAAAAGCACACTCTTACCTACCATTTGCTTTACCATACCCATAGGTACTGTACCAGGTCTGAAACCTGGAATTTTAGCTTTTTTACGGTAATCTTTGAACTGCTTATTGATGTTCTCTAGATAATCTTCGTTTTTAATTACTACACTGATTAGAGCATTTAAATCATCTTTTTTTTCGAAAGTTACGTTCATCTGGAATGTTTTTGTTAAAGTTTAGAAGTATATACGTTTCGTATTTCTATTTTGTTCTTAGTACTACAAAAGTGAAAGGTCCTAAAAAAACAAAACCCTGTGTTACCAGGGCTTTGTCATACTGTATCGCACAGTGCGGGCGAAAGGACTCGAACCTTCACACCGTGAGGCACTAGATCCTAAGTCTAGCGTGTCTACCAATTTCACCACGCCCGCTTCCTTCTCACTTAAAGGGCTGCAAATGTAGATTTATTTTTTACTCCCGTCAATTATTTTAAAAAAAAATGTGACTTGTTTTCACAAGTCACATTTTCAGTGGTTTCAGCTATTAAAAACTTACTTCACTTGCATTCTTTTTGTAACGCTGTTTTGCTTGCTTGATATCGTGTAGAAATACATTCCTGCACTAAGGCTAGCACCATCTATTGTCACTGTGTGGTTTCCTCTATTCATCACTCCTAGGTCACCTGTATTGAGCACGTTACCCAATATATCAGTTACTGTAAGTGTAAGTGGTGAAGCATCTCTAAGGTAAATGATTACTTCAGAAGAACCATTGAATGGGTTTGGTTGATTTTGACTTACTACAAATACTTCCGCATCTCTTGTTACGTCTCCCACACTAGTTATAACATCTGTACCCAATACCTCATTGATAATATCTGTAACTGGTACAGCAGCATAGTTCATCGTACCTATATCGTTGGGATGAGATCCTGCAGAAGCAGAGTGATTCTGAAGGTGTGTACCTGGGGTAGCATCTTCTTGCCATATTACGTGTAAGAAATCATCTGCCATTTTCGCTGCACAAGGGAAGTTACACTCTACTCTTCCATCCTGAGTTATATTTTGAGGTCCGTTCCAAGTTGCTCCACCATCGGTAGAGTATGAAACAAATATGTCTCTAAAGTTTGCATTCAAAAAGTGAACAGCACCCTCTACCGGAGCAGAGTATACTACAAATAGATTCCCATCTGCATCTGCACTCGCACTTGGCATAGTTACCAATGAAGTGGCACCAGTCCTTGTAGCAGAAAGCAGTCCATTTGGAACATTATTATTTGCATCCAAGTTTTGGAATGTTTCTGTATTTACAGCATACGTTCCGTCACCATTTTGGTCGAAAGCACCACCTGCTAATCTAGTTTCAGTATCTCCTTCTTTCCAATGGATAAGTGAAGACTGTGCAGGGAAAAAGTTAACAACGGTATCAGTTGCATCTGTAGTACTTACTGCTCCTAAAACTCTACCCAAACCCCAAAAAGCGTGTACATCACCGTTGGCATCTATCATTACATCCATAGATCCATCATTCGTATTTACCGTATCACCACTTAACAATAACGTAGCAGGACCTCTAGGACCTTTAAACGCGAAATTGTCTACATCTGTGTACGTCCAATTTTCTCCATTATCTGTACTTTTCCAAAGCGACACTGGATCTCCAAGACCACCAATGAGGATAGCAACCGTACTATCTCTTGCATCAATGGCGTATCCATCACCTCCGCCAGTGGTATAAAGTGAGCTATCATAACCCGGCAGCAAAATATGAGCTACATCCGCAGTATCCCCAGCTACATCCCATCTACAGTAAGAAGTAGGACTAGCAACACCATTACGTGTAACTACATCTATACCGGCATCCTCATTTGCCCAATAGTTCGAGATGGTGTGCATTTTACCATTAGTTGCTACACTTCTATTCCAAATTGGAACTCTATCTACGTTCACAACAGTCTCATCATCCAAAATAGGACCAGCACTTGTAAAACTTGCACTTCCTTTTGCAGTATTTGTACTTGATACAAACCCTCCATTACCAGAAGAATGAGCCATTATTCGTTCTCTACCGTCATCTAGTAGCATTATGGAAGGCCATCCTGTTCTGCCTGCTGTTTCTATTTTGTTGTCTCTGCCCGTAAGCCATTTGGTACCGTCAAAATAGTTATATCCACTACCTCTATTTGGGTAACCAGTACCAGCATCTGGGCTGGCAGTCCATACAGCACTGATTGTACCGTCGCTATGGAGTACTATTCTTCTACCTGGACTAGAGTTGGTTTGAAGGTCGTAAAAAGTACTACCCAAAACAACACTACTAAAGTTTTTATCTTTTTTAGTTTTAATAGCAAAGTCTCTGTTTCCAGGAACATGTCCTTCTGGCATTTCATCGTTTATGAATTTAACCGACTCTTTACTAGATTTAACAGAATATGCATTTTTGACAGGCAGTTCCTTAACAGGATTCTGAGCAAAAAGCAAAAATGGCGTCGATAACAACGCGGTGAGTAGTGTTTTTTTCATGTGTTTATATGCGTTTATTTGGTTTGTGGGCGGGAAAATAATTAATTAATTTGTAATATTTCGTAAAGCAAGCGTCCTTTCTTACTAAAGTGTCAATATCTTTAGAATCGTTTCTTCAAAAATAGCAGCGTGCCCCCCTGCACTTTCTTTTATTCCTTTGAATTTCAGGTCACAATCGTTCAAGGCCTCTATGACCTTCACAATCTTCTTGCCTCCAAAATTTTTAGAGGCTTCTCTGTATTCGCTCATTACAAAAAAGGGAATACCAACGGCACTCATTATTTCTTTGTCTGTACTCTGTTTCATGCTTTGCACCATGGCTACTTTTCTGAAATAGCTAAAGAGTGCTCCAACCATAAGTGGTACCGGATGGTTATTGATATTGGATGTGAAAAAATTGAGTATCTCCATTGCTTGCACTCGCTGTTTTTTTGCGAGTGCCTTTTGTAAGGCAAATACATTGTAGTTTTTATTAATACCCACATACTTTTCTATGTGTTCCTCTCGTATCTTATTTCCCTTTTCTACATTGCTAAAAACCTTATCTAGCTCTTTGATTATCACGCTAAACTTACCTCCACTATTTTCTATCAGCATATGGAGTGGTTTAGGTTCTATGTCATAACCAGCATCTTTTATAAATTGGGTAACCACTTGTGCTACCTGCCTTTCTTCTACCGCATCAGCATTAAACACTTTACCTTTGGCAGCAAACGCTTTCCCTACCTTCCGATTACTTGCTATTTTTTTCCCGGGATGATACCACACCAATACGGTACTAGGAACGGGATTATTGAGGTACTCAATAATCTCATCTGGATAGCGACAATATTGTGCTTCCTTGTACACAACGAGTTGCTTCTCCGCCATCATAGGAAAGCGGCGAGCCACATTTACTATATCTGATGTTGTCGTTTCTCTACCATAAAATAGATGATGATTGAAACTTTTGGTCGTCTCATCGAGTACGACTTGTTCTATTTTATCTAGCAACTGCTCGAGCATACGGTACTCCTCACCCTGAAGCAGGTATATAGGAGCAACCTCATTGTTGTCGAGCTGCTGCATTAATGCATTGAATTCGTTATATGAACTTGTACCTTTGGCCATTCTTAATAAGCGATAAGACGTGCAATTAAACTACGAAAAATTTAACTTTCAAATAAAACCTGACAATAACGGAAAAAATCTCATTTTTGATACGGTCAGAAAGAAATATGTAACTCTTACTCCTGAGGAATGGGTGCGTCAACACACTATACATCAGCTAATTAAAAACAAATGGTCTGCAAGCAGGATGAGTATAGAGCGTGTTTTACCAAAAAGCAAAAAAAGATACGATGCGGTGCACTATGACCAAAATGGTCATCCAGAACTGCTAGTCGAATGTAAAGCTCCGAGCATAAAAATAACACAAAAAACCTTAGACCAAGCTACTGGATACATACATCTGCAAGACGTACCCTACGTATTGCTCACCAATGGTATGCAGCACTTTTTTATTGCTCGAAGACAAAAAGAGCTAAAAATTGTGAATGAAATCCCCTTATATAGTGAAATAAAAAACCTTTTTTTGCCGCCAGAATAAGAATAAGATGTCAATACTCATTATCATTGTTTTTGTGCTTGGCTATGCAGCCATAGCACTAGAGCATCCACTCAAAATAGATAAAGCCGCCAGTGCCTTGGTTACAGGTATGGTATGTTGGGCTATTTATGTTTTCTCACTGAGCGGTGCAGGTCACGACATTTCACATATCATAGAACACGGTGCAGATGGCGAAGGTGGTTTATACCATCATATGTTTGACATTGCCAATATCCTCTTCTTCCTCATGGGAGCCATGACCATAGTAGAACTCGTAGATGCTCATGAAGGTTTTGCCGTAATTACAGATCGAATTAAGACAAAAAACATAACAAAACTACTTTGGATAATATGTATCCTTACCTTCTTTTTCTCAGCAGCATTAGATAATCTTACTACCACGATTGTAATGGTTTCTTTGCTTCGCAAGCTTATAAAAGATCAAAAAACCCGTTGGATGTTTGTTGGTATGGTAGTAATAGCTGCAAATGCAGGTGGAGCATGGTCACCTATAGGAGACGTTACGACTACTATGCTTTGGATAAAAGGACAATTGCCTGACGTACCAAACATAGTAGTAGACCTAATACTACCAAGTATGGTTGCACTTCTAGTGCCTTTAAGTATACTTAGCTTTACGTTTAAAGGCGAAGTTGAACGCCCTGCCAATAAGCAGGAAAACGCAGATCACTACCTCAATCCTACCACTTCTAGCGAGAGAATTACTGTATTTATATTGGGACTAGCAGGTTTGGTATTTGTACCATTCTTTAAAACCATCACACATCTACCTCCATTTATGGGTATGATGCTAAGTCTGGGAGTAATATGGACGGTAACGGAGATAATGCACAAAGGCAAAAACAAAGCAGACAAACAATCCCTTAGTGTGGTTAGTGTATTGCAAAAAATAGATGTTGCAAGTGTGTTGTTCTTCTTAGGAATACTAATGGCAGTAGCCGCTCTTCAGGAGTTTGGCCACCTTAAAACCGCTGCATTGGCACTGGATAGTGCCTTTGGTGGAGATATATTTTCTATAAATGTTGTCATTGGATTACTCTCTAGTATAGTAGATAACGTGCCTCTTGTAGCTGCGGCCCAAGGCATGTATGATATAGCTCCTGCGGGCGATTTTGCTGCAAACGGACACTTCTGGGAATTACTAGCCTACTGTGCAGGTGCAGGAGGCAGTGCTCTTATCATAGGATCTGCAGCTGGAGTTGCAGCCATGGGTTTAGAGAAAATTGACTTCATGTGGTACTTAAAGAAAATAAGCTGGTTAGCCATCATTGGTTACTTTGCTGGTGCAGCTGTTTATTACGTATTATACCTATGATAGACGGCAAAAAAGTAGTTGTTGTTTTCCCTGCATATAATGCAGCCAAAACATTAGAAAAAACCTACAATGAATTACCTTTTGATATTGTAGATGAAACCATACTAGTAGATGATGCTAGTAAGGACGATACGGCTGGACTAGCCAAACGCATTGGTGTAAATCATGTTATAGTGCACGATAGCAATAGAGGCTACGGAGGGAACCAAAAAAGCTGCTACAATAAGGCGATAGAGATAGGTGCCGACATTGTGATTATGGTACACCCAGACTATCAATATACTCCTCTGCTTGTAAAAAGCATGTGCAGTATCATTGCCAATGGTGTGTTCCCTGCAGTGTATGCAAGCAGAATACTTGGTAAGGGAGCTTTGAAAGGCGGTATGCCGTGGTACAAGTATGTAGCTAATAGAATCTTAACCTTATTCCAAAATATTTTGATTAATCAAAAGCTAAGCGAATATCATACAGGCTACAGAGCATTTGACACAAAAATATTTGACAAAATAGACATTGAGAAGAACTCAGACGATTTCGTCTTTGATAACCAAATGACTGCTCAGGTATTCTTTGCAGATTTCGAAATAGGTGAAGTGACTTGCCCTACCAAATACTTTGATGATGCCAGCTCCATTAATCTTAAACGTAGTTCGATAT
>CAWVTO010000028.1:0-14622 GCA_963932895.1 uncultured bacterium | reverse complement strand
CGATTAACAATGCAGAGAGTGCAGCAGAAAAAGAGTCTATTCGTGAAGCAGCTCAGGACTATTCCTCTCGCTATAGTATCAATTTTACCAATGTAAAAAAGAACAGAACGGCAGGGTCTAAGGGTAAAGCTAAGTTCTATGACATAGAGAATTGGAATTACTCATTTGCGTATCAAAGATTATTTAGACGCAGTCAAGTAATAGAGATGAATGATGCTAAGACCTACAAGTCTAGCTTAGGGTATAACCACAGCATTAAACCAAGGTATTGGGAACCCTTCAAGAAAAAAATTAAGAGTAAGAAACTCGCACTCATCAAGGACTTTAATATTGGTCTGACTCCAAGTAACCTAAATTTTAGAGTAGATGTAGATAGGCGATATAGTGAACTGAAGAATAGAGATAATGACAATTTCAAATCGATAGTTCCTGTTTTGTATGACAAAACCTTTAGCATAAACAGAGTTTATGGTTGGAAATGGAACCTTACCAAAGCTCTGTCTGTAGACTACGCTGCAACGGCTAATTCTTGGGTAGAGGAGCCTTTTGGAGAACTAGACACAAAAGAGAAGCGAGATACGCTGTGGAAGAACTTCTTTGAATTGGGTAGATTAAATAACTTTAACCAACGGGTGAATGCAAACTATAGCTTGCCTTTGCGTAAAATAAAACTACTAAACTGGGCCACGGTAACTACCCGCTACAGTGCCAGCTATGAGTGGCGTAATGCTCCTCCAGCTGTAAAATCATTGGGTAATACCATACAAAACTCTCGTACGCTAGGCATAGTAGCTAATTTGAATTTCATCTCCTTGTATAACAAGTCTAAGTTTTTGCGATCTATAAATAGACCTGTAAAACGACGAAGCGTGGTAAAAAAAGATACGGACGAAGAAGCGGTAGCGGGTGCTGATGAAAAAAAGAAAAAAGGCGAGCTAGGCTCAGGAACCAAAGGGTTGCTTAAATTTCTGATGATGCTAAAACAAGCACAGGTTACGGCCAACTTTACAGATGGCACTACGCTGCCTGGTTTCACCAAAAATATAGACGCTATTGGCCAAAATTTTGCGAGCAATACACCCGGTCTGCCGTTTATTTTTGGAGCTCAAAATGAAAATTTCAGGAATGGGATAGCTCAAAATGGTTTTCTCACACGCGATACCAATCAGATTGCACGGTTTATTAATCTCAGCGGCGTTGATATCAATGGTTCTGCTACTGTAGAGCCTATCAAAGGATTTAGAATAAATCTGTCATTTAGTAAAAGACAGAGCCTTAATACCAACAGTAATTTCAGGTATCAACAATCTGAAAGTCAGTTCAATGATGTGTTTTATACAGAGGTAGGTTCTTATACTACATCGTTTGGTTCTTGGAATACACTGTTTGACCGTCTTGGAGACGACTTGTCATCTGCGGCATTCGATCAGTTTAAGAATAATAGATCGGTGTTAGCACAGCGACTGCAAGCCAGAGATTTTGGCGTCGGAGGTGCGTATAATGATCTATACGGAGACAGCCTCAATCAGCGTGATGCTTCTGGTTATCCAGTGGGATATACCAACAAGCATCAAGAAGTACTCCTGCACTCATTCATAGCTGCCTACAGCGGTAGAAATGCGGCTGTGGTAAATCTTAATCCGTTAAAAGGACTACCCATACCCAATTGGAGAATAAACTACAGCGGTCTATCTCAAGTAAAGGCGTTGAAAAAAATCTTTAGCAACATTACGATCTCTCATGGTTATTCGAGCACACTCAATATTAGCTCATTCCAAAGACCTCCAGAGTATGGCACTGCAGAGCTAGATTCTGGCGGTAATATACCTACAGAGTATAGATTCCAAACAGGTGTGTCTATCATAGAAAGACTCACCCCACTCATCGGTATAGACGTAACGACTAAGGATGGAATTTCAGTAAAGTTTGAATACAAGACAAATAGGAACTTACAATTAAATGTAATCTCTGCTCGCATGGTGGAAGTACGCAACAAAGAGTTTGTAATAGGAGCGGGTTATCGGACTACTGGAGTAAGATTGCCAATCAAATTTGACGGTAAGCGAATTGTATTGGCCAATGATTTGAATATACGTTTTGATTTCTCTATACGGGACGGTATTACAATTGTACGTACACTTGAATCCAATAACGGACAAGATGATTATAGACCAACTGCGGGCATACGTACCATGAGTATTCGGCCGTCTATAGACTACAAGATTAATGACTCCTTGAATCTAAGAATGTTCTACAACAGGAATAGCAATAATCCAGTAACAAGTACTTCGTTCCCGTCAGCACTTACAGACTTTGGGGTAACCATACGATACGTATTGCAATAAAATTGCAATCAATAGGAATAAAAGAAAAGCCCGACTCTTTCACAGAGTCGGGCTTTTCTTTTAAGTCGGGATGGCGGGATTCGAACCCACGATCTCTGGTCCCCCAGACCAGCACTTTAACCGGACTAAGCTACATCCCGATAGTTAAAATTATTGCTGCAAATAACTTCATATTAGGCTAAGATTAAAAGTAAAACTTATTAAACTGGAGTTCTATGAATGGTCATTGATGCTGGCCAACTTATTAAAATGGATGAAAAGTCATGAGTTAGGGCAGTGTTTATGTAGTTTTTTATGTAAATAATATGCACCTATTAAAGGTGGGGGGCTCCTCTTTTTTGACACTGTTCTATCGGAATAGATGGCCATTCAATACGATATTTTCATCTTTATTCTGTTACTTGCGTGTGCAATGATTAGTTCTGATACACTTAAGTTTCTAAAAGATCTGGAAAAAAACAATACCAGAGAGTGGTATGCCGAGCACAAGAAAATCTATGAGAGAGCACGCAAGGAGTTCACTGGTCTACTAGACGCCACCGCAGACCAACTCAATCAGAACGATGTCATAGATACTAAAAAGATTTTTCGAATAAATAGAGATGTACGTTTTAGTAAGGACAAGTCGCCCTATAAGACCAACTTGAGCGGCTACTTCACCCGAGCGAGTGCAGCACGAAGAGGAGGTTACTTCATACGTTTACAACCGGGCAATAAATCGGTTGTGGGTGGAGGCTTTTATGCACCCGAAAAGGAGGATTTACTCCGTATTCGTAGAGAGTTTGAAATGGATGCTTCTGAGATTGAAAAAATCACATCGGATAAAAATTTTGTAAAGCACTTTGGTGAGTTGAAAGGTGAGCACCTAAAATCTGCACCAAGAGATTTTGATAAAGAGCACCCTAACATAAAGTGGATACGCATGAAGCAGTTTTACGCTTTTAAAAGCTTTACGGATAAGGAAGTACTAAGTCCATCGTTTCCAATAGATGTAATGAACACATTCGAAGCCATAAGGCCATTCTTTGATTATATGAGTGAAATATTAACCACCAATCTTAACGGTGAATCATTATTAGGATAAAAGAGTAATGTCATTATTCAATTGGTTGATAAAGAAAAATAGGAGAGTGCAAGATGACCAAGAGATCTTAGGGTCAGGAATATGTCCCAACTGCTGGGGTAGTCAATCGTATGACGGACAGTTTATAGAAGCCATAAAAGATAGACAGATAGATATTAATAACGGAGACGTTACCAATGCGTTTATACAAGACTTTGTCAAAACACACCTTGAACCTATCAAGTTTCAAAATCACGATATCTATTCTCAATGTCCTGCTTGTAAAATGAAATACACTAGATAAAAAATATGATAAACCCACTACTCTTATTCGCTTTAGACGAATTGCCAAATAGAGAACCAAAACATGCTCTAGTAGAAAATACAGACCTTGTTGTTGTCAGATACGAACAAGAAGTGTCTGTACTCTATGGTAGATGCCTTCATAGGGGAGCATTGATGGCAGATGGTCATGTAGACGGAGAAAACATAATCTGCGGTGTGCATGACTGGGATTACAGAATAGATACTGGTGTAAGCGAGTATAATGATAAAGAAGTACTGTATAAATTCAAATCGGAGATAAAGGATGGGAATGTATACGTAGACAGGGCAGACGTGATAGCTTATGAAGAAATACATCCGCAACCATTTGATAGAGACGCTTACTTGGGTGCTTATGCAGATACACATCCAGTGGCAGCAGAGCCCTATACGGGTTACATTCAGCATTTAGCTAAAAACGGACTGAAGCACCATGGCCACCACGGCCCAAGTGCTTCTATGGGGGTAGATAGAAACCTGTTGCCTAAGTGGGAGGATATTCAGTTTTTGCCCGCACAATTAAGCAGAAAACCGTTGCTAGACGAAGATCCTGTTCAAACTAAAGTGGTAATAGGTCCAAGAGCCAAAAAGCCGTTAGCATTAGACATTCCATTTTTTGTATCAGACATGAGTTTTGGTGCGTTGAGCAAAGAGGCTAAAATAGCACTCAGCAAGGGTGCCGAAATGAGTGGCACCGGAATATGCTCTGGAGAAGGAGGCGTTTTGCCCGAAGAGCAAGCCAATAATTCAAGATATTTTTATGAGTTGGCATCGGCCAAATTTGGTTTTAGTTGGGATTTGGTAAAAGGAAGTAAGGCCTTTCATTTTAAGGCGGGTCAAGGGGCTAAAACAGGCACAGGCGGACATTTGCCAGGAGCTAAAGTAACGGAGGACATTGCGGCTGCACGTGGTTTAGAAGTAGGCCAAACAGCTATAAGTCCTGCTACCTTCTCCGATTTACGAACGCCAGAAGATTTTAAGAAATTTGCAGACGAAGTAAGAGAAAAAACAGGAGGTATTCCGATAGGATTTAAACTTGCAGCCAGTAGGATAGAAGAAGATATCGATTTTGCCTTAGAAGCATCAGCAGATTACCTTATTCTCGATGGACGAGGAGGAGGAACAGGTTCTGCTCCTACTATTCTAAGAGATAATATTAATGTGCCTACAATCCCTGCTTTGGCTAGGGCTCGTAGACACTTGGATAAATTGGGTGCCACCGATGTCTCGTTGATTATTACGGGTGGCCTACGTGTGCCAGAGGACTTTGCCAAAGCACTAATGTTAGGTGCCGATGCTATTGCAGTCTCTAATGCTGCACTACAGGCCATAGGCTGCTTGGGTATGCGTGCTTGCGGAACGAATAATTGTCCGGTAGGTATTGCTACGCAAAAAGAAAATCTAAGAGCAAGACAGGAAATAGATAAATCTGCAGAGCAACTAAAGAATTTCTTTTTGGCCGCCAATGATTTAGTGAAAGTGATAGCCAGATCTATAGGGTACTCAGACATTAAAGATTTTAAGGATTCCGACTTGGTTACGTTAGACTATAATATGCATCGCCTTACAGGTATAGAATACGCAGGAATTCGATAAATAAAATGGAAACTATGATGTGCAAATTGAAAACAGCCTTCTTGTTTATTCTACTGTTTAGTGGGAATGTGATTTTTGCTCAAGATAGGGATGAAGAGAGTAGTGAAGTAAATGAAGATGAATTTCACCACTGTTTTTTTAGTCATAACTCTGTGACCTTGGGACTTGGAACGACGTATTCCATTCCTCACGAACAAGCAGGAATTAGTGGAAGAGTATATTTCAATACGCATGAAAAATGGTGCATTGGGCCAGAATTTTCCTATATAAGAAAAGGAGATAAGAACTTGGCGGACTTAAATTTGGTAGTCCATTATATTTTTGAAACACCGTTAGTTGGAATCTATCCTGTAGTCGGTGCAAATTATTCATACGAGGCGGAACAAGAGCATTCCGAATCGAGCTTTGGAATGGTTTATGGAGGAGGTGTTCATAGGAACTTTAAAAAAGTCAGTATATTTTCAGAATATACGCGTGTACAAGGAAAAATAAGTGATCAATTCATTAGTGCAGGGATGATATTCACTTTTAAACTATAAATAATAATAAAATAGAAAAATGAGAGTAGTATTAATTTGTTTATTCACGGTTTTAGGATTTGGTGCGTCATTTGGACAAACTATTAATCATAATTTAAGCGGAGGCTACATAGCTGATGGCTATGATGTAGTAGCGTATTTTAGTAATAAAGCAGTAGAAGGGAAATCTGCCTATGTGCTTTCTTATAAGGGAGCTAAGTACAGGTTTAGTACAGAAGCCAATAAGGCTAAGTTCAAGGCAAATGCGGCAAAATATGCACCAATGTATGGCGGCTGGTGTGCTTATGCAATGGGGGATAGAGGAGCAAAAGTGACCATTGACCCAGAAACATTTCAGATAATAGATGGTAAGCTTTACTTATTCTATAACTCTTGGGGAAACAACACCAAAGTATCTTGGAACAAGGAAGGACCCGTGAAATTGAAGAAACAAGCTGACGGGAATTGGTCCAAAATAAAGTACAAAAAGTAAACCTACATGGAAGAGATAATGCAAATGGTTGTTTATGCCGTTTATGTATATTTAGTCATAGGTCTGGTATTCAGTATCTATTTTTTGGCAAAGGGCATTTACCTCTTAGATAAAGGTGCAATTGGGTCCTCAATTGTTTTTAAACTATTGATTTGGCCTGGCGTAATTAGCCTATGGCCATTTTTGGTATTTAAGCTAAAGAGTAAACAAAATGCATCCTAACTTTAGAAGTAGGCACCTTAAGGTTTGGATTGTCTTAGCCGTATGCGTTCTTATCATTTTAATTAAAGCCTTGTAATGTCCGTAAACTACGAACCTGTTCTGTGGAATAAGCAAAAGAAAATGTACGATGTAATCGTATGGGTTTTTATACTCCTGTCCATAACCTTTTTCTCTTTTATGGAGCTCAATATGCATCCTACAATTACGGCAGAAACACTACTAATTAGAGCTACAGCATTTACAGCAATAGTTTTGCTTCATATAATCTTACTAATAGGACCGTTGGCTAGATTAAACAGGGTGTTCCTACCCTTGCTTTACAACAGAAGGCACCTGGGCGTTTCTATGTTTATGGTAAGTGCAGTACACGGAGTTTTTTCTATTTTGCAATTTCATAGTCTTGGAGATATACACCCGTTAGTTAGCGTTTTTCTATCCAATCAGAATTATCAAGACATTAGTCAGTTTCCATTTCAAATATTAGGTTTTTGTGCATTGACTATACTATTCATTATGGCTATTACCAGTCATGATTTTTGGCTAAAAAATCTAAGTCCTAAAGTATGGAAGGGAATGCATATGTTGGTTTATATAGCTTATGCATTGGTAGTCTTACACGTAGCACTAGGAACCCTACAGTACGAAGACGATCTATTGTATAAAGTGTTGTTGGTAGGTGGATTTATAACCATCACTGGTCTTCATCTATTCACTGGCATTCGAGAAAATAGGAACTTAAAAATATATACGTCTAGTTTAGAAAAAGAGGGTTATATCGAGGTATGCAGCACGCGTGAAATAGTAGAAAATAGAGCAAAAGCAATTTTTATGAAGGAAGAAAATATTGCTGTGTTCAAGTATGATGGAAAGATATCTGCTGTCAATAATGTGTGTAAGCACCAGATGGGGCCTATAGGAGAAGGGAAAATAGTGGATGGTTGTATTACCTGCCCGTGGCACGGATACCAATACCTTCCTCATAATGGAAAATCACCACCTCCTTTCGACGAGCAATTGACAACGTATCGCGTACAGGTTGTCAATCAAAAAGTATGGATAAACCCGACCCCAATGCCAGAAGGAACAGAAATAGAACCAGCGATAGTATAATGACCAAAAAGGACAATTTTTATATAGGATGGCAACCCAAAATGGCAAAAGAGACCAAGCGTGTTATTGTCATTTTTATAGTCGCTATTGCGGTCATTGTTTTTACGCTGATCTTTTGGGTAGTGAATAAGCAGAAGCCTTTTAATGCTCATAATTTTGAATACGGAAAGCTGACAACTATTACGGGTACGTATTATGCAAATCCTGCTCCTATTTTAGTAGCAGATGCCTTTGGTTTTCCAGTGGAACTGTCAAAAGACATTTTACTTGTGGGTTATGGCAAGTTTGGGGCAGAGGGGATTCTACAATCTGCCGAAAAAGCAAAAAAACTAATGAACGGTTCTAAGGTGAAATTACAAGGGACCTTGATTTACGGAGACGGGAGGACACTGCTGGAGTTGACTGAGAAGGAAGCCTCCGTAATTGAAGTTTATACAGGAGAAAAGCAGGAAGTGAACAATGAAACAAAGCGGATAACTAAACACCTAAAGGGAGAAATATTGGATCCCAAATGCTACTTTGGTGTAATGAAACCTGGCGAAGGAAAAATTCATAAGAGTTGTGCGATAAGGTGCATAAGTGGGGGTGTGCCCCCTGTTCTAAGAGTGATGAGTGATGAAGGTTATCAATACTATATCATGGTGGGTGGTCAGGGCCAACAAATGAATAAAGAAGTGCTCCCCTATGTTGCTGAGACGATTGACGTGAATGGTAAGACTGCCGAAATAAATGGATGGAATTTTATCTACATGGACAATATTGAATACGTTAAAAAATAGAAATCATGGAATTCATACAAACAGTGTTGGCCCATATTGCAGATGGTATTGATATTATAGGGGTTCTGGTCCTGCTCTATGGTTTTGCTAAAGGGATTTTTCGCTTTTTTAAGGTAGAAACTGCCCGAGGGCATTTCAAAATTAATTTACAAGAATTACAAAAAATTAGATGTGAAATTGGGGTCTATATTTTACTAGCTCTTGATTTTTTAATAGCATCAGATATCATCCATACCATTTTTGATTTAGATAGAGATCAATTGATGACATTAGCTGTGATGATAGTTATGCGAACGGGTATTGGATATTTCTTGGGTAGAGAAATTGACGAAATTTGTAAGGATGAGGGGTGATTGGGTGTAAGAAATAAATAGTAGAAAAGATTATGAGTAAACTAATTTGGTACAAGGTATTAGATGATAAAGAAGAGTTAAAAGAAGGTCGAGTAATGACCGTCTGGGCAGGCCATAAAGGGATTTGTCTTACTCATTTTCAGGGTCAATATTCTGCTTTGGATAACGCTTGCCCACATCAAGGTGGTCCTATGGGGGAAGGCAGTATAGAGAATGGTTTGCTTCGGTGTCCTTGGCACGGCTGGGATTACCATCCGTGTGACGGCAAGGCTCCTGGCCATGATGATGGATTAGAAACGTATCAGATTAAACTAGAAGGAGATGCGGTTTTTGTAGGCTTAGAATCAGAACCAGAACATGAGACCACAGTCTCAGATGTTATGATGGAGACCATGACCAACTGGGGTGTAGATACGGTTTTTGGAATGGTTGGGCATTCTAACTTGGGTGTTGCAGATGCTATGCGACGTCAAGAGGAGAAAGGGAAACTAAGCTTTTATGGTATTCGTCATGAAGGAGCTGCTTCATTTGCAGCATCTGCTTATGGTAAACTTACGGGTAGGCCCGCGGCGTGTTTTGCCATAGCAGGACCAGGAGCTACTAATATGTACACAGGAATGTGGGATGCTAAGGTAGATAGAGCTCCACTTTTGGCACTTAGTGGTCAGGTAGATACGCAAGTAGTGGGCACAAAAAACTTTCAAGAATTAGACTTAGTAGGTGCATTCCAAACAGTGGCTGAGTTTAATCATAGAGTACTAGGAGATAGCCAGCATGCGTATCTTATGAGCCTAGCAATTAAAAGTGCTATATTAAAAAGTGATGTATCTCATCTTACATTTCCAGATGATGTACAGATACAGAAGAAGGATAAGTCAGCAAAACCGCACACACCAGAAGGAAGAATAACCTCTCAAGATATTACGCCGCCTAAAGCAAGTGTAGATAAAGCAGTAGCTATGATAGATAGGTCTTCAAATCCTGTAATAATAGTAGGACACGGGTCTAAATTTTGCATGGAGTCTATTACTAAACTGGCAGAGAAATTGAAATGCCCGGTAGTAACGACCTTTAAAGGAAAGGGACAAATATCGGATCATCATCCATTAGGGTGTGGTGTGTTAGGAAGAAGTGGTACTCCCATAGCTTCTTACTTTATGAATGAGGCAGATTTGCTTGTGGTTTTTGGATCTTCATTCTCTAAGCACACAGGGATTACTCCAAAGAAACCAATTATACAAGTAGATTATGATCCTATGGCTTTGAGCAAGCATCATGATATAGAATGTGCTGTATATGGAGAAATAGGAATAACGGCAGGTTTATTACGAAATGAAATAAGCCAACTCAATAACAAAACAGATAGAACAGAAGCAATAGCACACCGTTGGTCTATTTGGAGAGAGGAAAAAGCAAAACGCCGACTAGATGATAGGGGAGACGGGGTAAATGCAGCAGCGGTATTTGATAGTCTGAGCAGACTAGTAGATGAGGATGCTGTGATGTGTGCAGATGTAGGGAACAATGCATATTCCTTTGGCAGGTATTTTGAATGCAGGAACAATCGCTTTTTAATGTCGGGTTATTTGGGTTCTATTGGTTTTGCATTTCCTGCGGCTATGGGTGCTTGGGCAGCAGTAAAAGGGCAGCAGCAGATTATTGCTGTAGCAGGAGATGGAGGCTTTGGTCAATATTTAGCCGAATTGAATACTGCCGTAAAGTACAACATGCCTATAAAAACGTTTATCATAAATAATTTCGAAATAGGTAAAATAGCCAAAGAGCAACGAGCTGGGAAGTTTGATGTATGGCACACCAAGTTAACCAATCCTAGTTTCGCAGATTATGCGAATAACTGTGGTGCTTTAGGACTTAAAGTAGAATACAAAGAAGAGCTAGATGAAGTGTTTAAGAAAGCACTCGCTCACGACGGGCCAGCATTAGTAGAGATAATGAGTGATGTAAACCTATTTTAGAACCGTTCATTATTCTTGTTGGTATGCGATTTTGATTTTCTGTAACTTTACCCTATGAAAAATATACTAATCATCCTTTTGGTAATCATTGGAATAGCCATGATGTACTTGGGTGGAGTAAAAGCTCCAAAATTTATGATGCCACCATTCTTATCTGGTGTGGCCTTTTTGCTTATTGCTGGCTTGTTTAAAGTGAGGGAGTGAAAAGCTTAACCTCCTTCACAAACACGTCTACGTCGTCTTCATTGTTGTAATAGTGCATTCCAATACGGACGTTTCCCGCACGCTCAGAGACTTCTATTTGCTTGGATGCAAGGTGGCTAACAAGTCCCTTTTGGTTTGATATTGCTAGGATTCCCAATCTGTTTTCATCATAAAATTCGCCTAAGATGGGTATCCCTGCTTCTGCGAGTTGTTCTGTGAGGTAGTCCATGAGTTCTGTGATACGTAGGTGTATGAAATCTTGGTTGAGTTCTTTTATCGTTTGCAGAGCAAAACCGAGCCTATGAAATGCAATGTGATCGTGATGTCCTGGTTCATAGCTTTTGATACTTGGGGTGTATTCCGATTGGCCATTTATCCAGTCAAAGCTGTTGTAACCGGCCGCTTTGGGTGTGTTGGCTGCTAGAGTATCTTCATTGATATATAGAAACCCATTGCCAAACCCTGCCAAGGCCCACTTGTAGCAGCTAGCACCTAGTACGCTAATGTTATATTTCTGAACATTTATACTTACAGCCCCAAAGCTTTGGGTGGCGTCCACTATGAGTTTGCAGTTGTGCTGCTTGCAGAGTGCACCTATGCTCTCTAAGTCGGTAAGATAGCCTGTGAGGTACTGGCAGTGGCTTATAGCAAAGTAGTCTGGTGTATTCTTCTTTATTATTGCTTCTAGCTTTCCTATGTCGAGTGTTTTGTCTTTTTCAAATGTGGTCCACACGACATCAAAATCATTTATTTCAAATGGTGTGGTGAGGGATGGGTAATCTTCTTCTATGAGTAGCACCTTGGTCATAGCCGGTAGAGATTGTACAAACAGATTTAGACCAATAGAAAAATTAGGAATGAGTGCTATCTCCGTAGGCTTGGCATTGACTAACTCAGCTACTTGCTGTTTTATAGCAGGGATAGCATTTGTCATGAAGTCTGCACGATACCGACCCGGAGCCTCTCTATATTTGGCTATTTCATTGGATACAAATGCTTCATTAGCTAGACTTGTAAGTCCATTGGCTGGCGAGTTGAGATACGTGCCCTCATATTCTCCCAAGTGTAATTCGCGTAATCCATCCCAATCTATCATAGGGTGTAAAGGTAAGAATTAGGGAATGGGTTTTATAAGGTCAAACTTACCTTCATCATCCAGTTGAATCCTGCCATAGGGTAGAGGTAGTTGAAATCTAGACGCTCACCACCCATGATACCGCTGTAGGTATATCCATTGGGAGCATAATAGTGGTTCAACACATTGTTCAAGTAAAGGCCTACATTGAGTATTTTGGTTCCTTTTATGGCTTTGCTGCTGTAGTTTATACTTAGATCTATATTGGTAAAAGCATTTAGACTTCGGGCATCGCTCTGTGTGTTATCCAAGTACTGCTCACCTACGTATTTCCCTTGTGCATTTAGGGTAAAATTTTCATTGGCCTTATAGCTCAACATAGCTGCAGCAATAGCGTTAGGTGAGAAAGCGATGTCTGTAGTAGTGTAGTCGTTTGCAAGTAATCTGTAGGCCCCATCCCACTCTGCTACATATTCTGTAAATTTTTCTATCTTGTTTTCGGATAGCGTAAGGTTGCCACCTACTTGCAATTTTTCTGTAATAGGATACTGAAAGTCAAGCTCTATTCCTCTTCTAAAGCTGTTGGCTACGTTCACGCGTACGGCGTCCCCTACATCATTTACAGCACCAGTGAGTACGAGCTGGTTATTGTATTGCATGTTGTATAGATTTATATTTATACGTTTTCTACCATCGGTGTATCTGTAGCCTATTTCTATATTTTCCATAGACTCAGGCTCTGGTCTGGTGCTTGCGGTATTATCACGAAAGTCATCTCTTACGGGTTCTCTATTGCCTACGGCAAATACGCCATAAAAAGTGTGCTTGTTGAGCAAGTACGTCAATCCTACTTTTGGGTTGAAAAACAGGTAGTTGGCTTCTTGAGGTGCAAGCTCCAAACTATCGTCTAGCCCTTCAAACTGGTAGTTGATAAAGCGGTACTGTAAATCAATGTAAGGAATGAGATTATTGTAGTTGTACGATTGCCTTACATAAAAGTTCCCATCTGTTTTAGTAGCGTCGTTATCGTAGTATAGGGCATTTATGTCTTCATATCCTGTAAATTCTGTGGCTATAGCCTCGCCAAAGTGTCTGCCTTGGTAGCTGCTGTATCCGCCACCTACTACGGTTTCAAACCTGTTTTTACTATAGGTGATATTTGCTATACCTCCCAGGAGTGTGTTGTCTAACCATCTGCGTCTTACTAAGTTGCCAGATAGTGCAGTATCTCCTGTAGGATGTACGCTTCCTATGCCATAGTCAGCAAAGTTTTCGTTACCTTTAAACTGCTCGAAGTAGCCTTTGCCTGTGGTAACGTATGCTGCAGTATTTAGCTTCAAAAAAGGAGAGAGCTCGTGGTCAAAGAAAAACTGGTAGTGGTTTTGGTTGTAGTTATCTACTTCATTTTCGTAGGTATAGTAGTTATATGTTTTACTATTCCCTTGTCCTAGCGTACTTACGTCTCCATTAAACAACTCCTCTGGTATTCCCCACCAAGCTTGATACGTACGCTCACTACCCAGCATTATGTTGGCTTTGAAAACCGATTTTTCCCAGTACTTGGCAGCCGTAAGGTTGGCAGACTTCAGATCTGAAGTAGCTCTGTCTATGAATCCATCGCTTTGAATCAAACTGCCGCGTAGTTGGAATGCCCAATTATTATCTAGCCTTCCTGTGCCGTGTGTCAATGAAACACGTTGGGTATTGAAACTTCCAAACCCGAGATCTGCTCGAGTAAATTGGTCCCGACTCAGATCATTGGTTCTAATGTTTACACTAGCACCAAAGGCCGCAGCACCATTAGTGCTTGTACCGATACCGCGTTGTATTTGAACACTTTCTGTAGAGCTCGCAAGATCAGGCATATTGACCCAGTACATCCCTTGGCTCTCTGCATCATTTATGGGTATTCCGTTTACAGTGATATTCACACGGGTGGGATCTATACCACGTACGCGTATGCCTGTGTATCCCACACCATTTCCTGCATCAGATGAGATCACGGTACTGGGTGTCATATTGAGCAAAAAAGGAAAGTCTTTGCTTTGATCTAGTTGCTCAATTTCTTTCCTATCGATATTGGTGAATGTAGTAGGAGTAGCATTTTTAGCTCGTACTGTGCTTATCACCGCAGCATCTAAGAATTCCATGTCTGGCATCACAAAGATGATTTTACCGTTGGAAGAGTTCATTAAGTTAAGGGTATCTATTTCCGTCTTGTAGCTCATATGGCTTATGGCTATAGTATATATACCCCTTGGGATATTGCTAAATTGGATACTCCCATTTGGAGTGGAGTAGGTGGTAGCAGATCCTTTCTCGCCAGATAGCCTTACAAAAGCAGATTCTATCGGTTCATAGTTTTTTGCATTTTTCAGTTGAGCACTAAAATTGACTTGAGCATTTGCCACAGTAAATAGCAGTGTAAATACGGATAAAAGTGTAGTTTTTTTCATTCCTGTTTGTTTGATTAATACAGGAGTGTTGAGAGATACAGGTATATCTTTTAATTTCCCTACGGCAGCATTATCTGCATCAGGTTCTTGGGTATCATCTCAGCAATT
>CAWVTO010000027.1:0-14812 GCA_963932895.1 uncultured bacterium | reverse complement strand
CTATAATGCTCCCCATCACCCAAAACTATTCACCTTTTACCATTTAGTCTTCACTCACAATTTTTACCTTCGCCCTATGACCAGAGAAGAGTATATAGAAAACCATAAAGACAAATTTCTAGACGAGCTTTTTGACTTGCTTAGAATACCCAGTATAAGTGCAGACAGTGCATTCAATTCTGACGTACAAAAATGTGCAGCGTATGTAGCAAAACGTCTAGAAGAAGCGGGTGCGGATAACGTAACCCTAGAAGAAACTGCTGGCAACCCAATCGTATATGGCGAGAAAATGGTAGACCCAAGCAAGCCAACCATATTGGTATACGGTCACTACGATGTACAACCAAGTGTACCCGATGAGTTGTGGCATACCCCTCCTTTTGAGCCAACCATAAAAGACGGCAACATATACGCTCGTGGAGCGTGTGATGACAAAGGTCAGATGTACATGCACCTCAAGGCTTTTGAAACCATGATGGAGACAAACACCCTATCTTGTAACGTTAAGTTTATGATAGAAGGGGAAGAGGAAGTAGGGTCTACTAACCTTGGCATCTACGTGGCTGCCCACAAAGAAAAGCTAGCTGCAGATGTAGTCTTGATATCGGATACAGGAATGATAGCCAATGATATCCCGAGTATAGCTACTGGACTGCGTGGCCTTAGCTATGTAGAAGTGGAAGTTACAGGACCAGAAATAGACTTGCATTCAGGTTCCTTTGGTGGAGCGGTAGGCAACCCTATTAATGTGCTTTGCGATATGATAAGCAGCCTGCACGATGAGAATAGACACATTACCATACCCGGATTTTATGACAAGGTAGAAGTGGTAAGCGATGCAGATAGAGCTGCGATGGCAGAAACACCATTTAGCCTAGACAAATACAAAGCACAGCTAAAGGTAGATGACGTGATGGGAGAAAAAGGATACTCTACCATAGAGCGAACTGGAATACGCCCTACTTTAGACGTAAACGGAATATGGGGTGGATACACCGGTGAAGGAGCCAAAACCGTATTGCCCAGCAAAGCATATGCTAAAATCAGTATGCGATTGGTTCCAAATCAAACATCAGAAGAGATCACTCAAATGTTTCAAAAGCATTTTGAGAGCATCGCTCCAAAATCAGTAAAAGTAGTGGTAACCCCACACCATGGTGGTGAAGCAGCAGTAACCCCTACTGATAGTAAAGCTTTTCGTGCTGCCAGCAAGGCAATGGAAAAAACATTTGGCAAAAAACCGGTACCTACTAGAGGTGGTGGAAGCATTCCTATTGTTGCTCTATTCGAAGAGATATTGGGCCTTAAAACAGTACTCTTTGGTTTTGGACTGGATACAGATGCTATACACTCACCCAACGAGAAATACGGTTTGTTCAATTTCTATAAAGGCATAGAAACCATTCCTTATTTCTACGAGTATTTTAGTGAAGGCGAGTAGACCAAACTAGATGATTTATACAACGTGCATTCACATTAGTGGTGCACGTTTTTTTATGTCTATTCCTAAAACAGGAAATTGAGGATCAATGGCAATATAAATACCTCAAACAACAAATAGAATCGGGTAGATGTTAAATTTGTGCATCTACACGACATGGCTCGACAAAAAAATAAACACAACGATTTCGGGTTAGGAGAAAAAGCTTCGTCTGGGAGATACCGTATGCTCAATAAAGACGGGAGTTTCAATATTCGTAAGAAGAACATATCATTTGGGCAACGGATAAACTTTTTTCACACCCTTGTAACCATGCCCATACTCCACTTTGTTCTGGTCATAATAGTAAGCTATTTAGTAGTGAATCTTGTTTTTGCCACAGTGTACTTTGCTATTGGTGTAGAGAATCTTACGGGTATCCAAGGCACAACTGACGTCGACAATTTTTTAGAAGCCTTTTTTTTTAGTGCACAAACGATTACGACCTTAGGGTACGGTAGAGTAGCCCCTATTAGCCTACTAGCCAACGTAGTAGCCGCTATTGAGTCTATGCTGGGTCTACTGAGTTTTGCACTCGCTACAGGGATGGTCTATGGCCGTTTCTCTAAGGCTTCTGCTAAAATAATGTACAGTGATCATGCGGTCATAGCTCCTTATGGCAGTATCAATGGCTTCATGTTTCGCTTGCTGAATCCGCATGATACGCAACTTCTAGAGGTAGAGGTGAATATATCCATGTCATTGCTTAGAAAAGATTCCAATTTAAGGGATTTTCACAACTTAAAACTGGAGCGTTCTTCTGTTGTATTCTTACCCAGTTTGTGGACCGTAGTACATCCTATAGACGATAAAAGCCCGTTGCATAGTCTCAATGAGGAGCAACTCAAGACTAAAGATGCCGAGTTCATAATCGTGCTAAAGGCTTTTGATGAATCTTTTTCTCAAGTGGTATACTCTCGCACATCATACAAAGCGGATGAACTAAGATGGGGCAAAAAATTCAATTATATAATAGAACAAAACGCAGATGGAATTGTAGTAGATGCTAGTAGGATTGACGAATCAGAAAATGCATCCCTCAATTAAATAGCACCTACCTTTCAACTCAATTACTTAAAAAATTATGTCGCCATTTATCAAACACGTACTCCTTTTTCTAGTGATCAACTTTGCTGCTTTGGGTATAGGTGGCTTCTTGATGGGAGAAGGACCTACAGGAGAATACTATCAAACGCTAAACAAAGCCCCATGGACACCTCCAGGATGGGTGTTCGGAGCTGCATGGACTACCATAATGATATGCTTTAGTTTCTATATGGCATATTGGCTAAAATACGAAAAGGATACGATCGTTTGGACATTATTCGCCTTACAATTTGTGCTCAATGTAGGGTGGAATCCACTTTTCTTTGATTTGCACCTTGCACTTCCTGCTCTTATAGCTATCATTATACTCACTGCTTTGGTAGGTTATTTTTTGTTTGCCAACTGGAGTTTACTAAGCACCAAATCATTGCTCATAGCACCGTACTTTGTTTGGCTTTGCATTGCAACTTCCCTCAACGGATATATTTTGGCCTATAATTAATGGCGGCAATACACTGCCTGGCATTACAAAGAATAGAATAGCTAAGAAAAAAACTTCTCCATAATAAGTTCAATTAACGTTGACTTTCTAATCTTTGTACTCAAAGATTAAACACCATGTTAGCGAATACACCATCCTACCTCATTTTCACCTTCCTACTCTGTACTGTGTTTACATTCTACATGTTGGCGAGAGCCACACATTGGAACAAGAAAGTAATTGGCTTATCCATACTATGGCTTAGCATACAAGGTTACCTTGGGTATTCTGGATTCTATCTAGACACCGTCTCTCTACCTCCTCATTTTTTAGTACTCTTCCCTCCTGTTTTTATATTGATGATCATTGTTTTCAATTCTAAAAAAGGCAAGCAATTTATAGACTCCTTAGACCTAAAAACACTAACACTACTGCACATCGTGCGGATTCCAGTGGAGTTCTGTTTACTCTGGCTATTTATGGCAGAAGCCATTCCTCAGCTTATGACCTTCGAAGGAAGGAACTTTGACATCATAGCAGGAATAACCGCTCCCATTGTGTTCATTCTATACTTTATACGCAACAAAATATCTAAGAACATAATGTTAGGCTGGAACGTACTAATGCTGCTATTCCTAATCAACATCATTATAAACGCTCTATTGTCTGCACCGCTGCCCTTTCAGCAGTTTGCCTTTGACCAGCCCAATATGGGTATATTCTACTTCCCATACGTTTGGTTACCTAGTTTTATATTGCCATCTGTATTCTTTAGTCACTTGGTAGCTATACGAAGGTTGAGCAAGAGTTAGACTTTAAATTCATTCTTTTCCGAAGCCTATCTATAGATGCGACAAAATGGGCGGCAGGGTACTACTACCTTATACTCGAAACCAGTGAAGGAAAAGCTGTACAAAAGGTAGTGAAGATGAGAGCGTATATTACTATTTAGAGAAACAACTAAACTCAGAATTAAGCGTAGTGTTGTGTTTTATCTACCCATAATACTCCACGTACTGATTTTCAGTTTCATAAAGTTTGATACAGTGTAGTTGTACATCTGCGGGTAGTTCTGGGAGTATTTGTTCCCAGATTTTCATTACGATATTTTCGATACTTGGCATTACATCTTTCAGAAAATCTACATCCACATTGAAATTGCTGTGATCTAACTTAGACACCACTTTGTCATTCAAGATAATCTTCAGTTTCTTAAGGTCCATCACAAAACCCGTATCTGGATTTGGGTTACCCTTAACTGTAACATACATATCAAAATTATGCCCATGCCAATTCTTGTTGGCACACCTGCCAAAAACTTCCTCATTCTTCTCCTCGCTCCACTTTGGATTGTAGAGCTTGTGAGCTCCATTGAAATGCACTTTGCGTGTTACGTATACCATTAGAAAGGTGCAAAAATAAGCTTAAGTATAAAATTAAATCCAAGAGAAGTCAAACAACCTTAAAAATATCTGTAACACGTTAGACCAAAAATCACTTTACACTGCCTTATTACAACCAAACAAAACACGAATTAGTCCACATTCTCCCTCTTATACATAGGACTAATCCCTCACTTATAAACGGAGACATGCAACATTAATTTGCACAATACACTTAAATTCGCCCCAATGGCAATACTCGTTACCGGTGCAGCAGGATTCATAGGCAGTTGTTTGGTTTCTTTTCTCAATGAAAAAGGCCTCTCCGATCTTATTCTCGTAGATGATTTTAGCAAGACTCAGAAAGCTAGAAACTTGAAAGGAAAGGAATATACAGCCAAGATAGATAGGGACGTGTTTTTGCATGATATGGATCGCCACAGCATTGATTTTGTATTCCATATAGGTGCACGTACCGATACTACAGAATTTGATACGAACATATTTGACAAGCTCAATATGGCCTATTCTCAACAACTTTGGGCGTATTGCACAGCAAACAACATCCCCTTCCTTTATGCCTCTTCGGCAGCTACTTATGGTGGCGGTGAGCACGGATTTGATGATACAGCAGATATTGCTCCACTCGCACCCCTGAATCCCTATGGAGATAGCAAGCAAAACTTTGATGTATGGGCACTGCAGCAAGATCGTACACCTCCTTTTTGGGCAGGATTAAAATTCTTTAATGTCTTTGGGCCAAACGAATACCACAAAGGTCGAATGGCAAGTGTCATACTCCACGCTTTTAATCAGATAAGGGAAAACGGAAGTCTCAAACTATTCGAAAGCCATAATCCAGCGTATACTCATGGTGGGCAAATACGCGATTTTATCTATGTAAAAGACCTATTGAACTTAATGTGGTTTTGGTACGAGACCAAAGAACAAAGTGGAATCTACAATGCGGGTACTGGTAAGGCACGTACATTCAATGATTTAGCCCGAGCTATTTTTGTTGCGGTAGAAAAAATACCTCAGATAAACTATATCCCTACTCCAGAAGATATTCGTGATAAGTACCAGTACTTTACAGAAGCTAAGATGGAAAAGACTAAAAAAGCTGGCTATGACAAACCATTCTACGATCTGGAAGACGCGGTAAAGGACTACGTACAAAACTATCTTGTTCCAAACACCACATATTGAAAACAGTAGTTCAAATAGCGTGGGTACTTGGCATTGTTGTAGTAGCAATACTCGTAGCCAAACTCAGCTATAAGGATGTAGCAAAATCAGATATTCAATTATTGGATGTAGCTCCATTTCTGCTAGAACTAGCGAAAGAATCTGATGAGCTATATGCAGAATTAGCTCCCATTGGCTTTGACCAAGCATCTCACCCGAGAGCTGTACAACTACGAAAAGACAGGTGGTATATATTAGGCATAGAGCAAGGGAACCTTACGTACTGGAACAGCAATAAAGTAGGTATAGACACCTCCATTTTGGCCCTAGAGCAGTATCCGGTACTGTATCGATTTGGTGATGACGTATACGCTGTTTTCAAAAAAAGTACCACTAATTACTTTGCTTTCCGTCTTGCAAATGATGGCAAAATTCATCCACGACTGGCTAAGCACGCTGATAGTTTTAGCAATAAACAGCTGGCAGCAAAAGCATTGGCACAAGAAATCAGAGGCTATATTCTCCCCTTTCAAACCGAAAAAAGAACCAAACGCACCTTTCTAAACCTTGCCCTTGCAGGTAGTTTTATCTTCATATTCCTGGCTCTTTGGTACGCCAAAACCAAAAAAATCTGGATGTATGCCGCGTCTGCATTGGTTATAGGTATCAATGTACTTACTTATTTCTGTGTGCATCTGCCGGTACAGGACTATTTTTTAATTGCAGCAGATAGCATCAGCAATATGAGTGTGTTGCAGCTCAATGTAATCCTCTACATACACTTGCTTAGTTTGGTAGCGGGTAGTCTTTTACTGTTTTCCATACTAAAAATAATACCCAAACTAGCGAGTGCATTCTTGCTCAGTATTGGGGTGTTATTTCTTGCAGATTTCTTCTTAGACCTGAATGCCCATATTGTTCGTAGGTCTGCAATTCCATTTGATTTTGAGAAATTATTTAACCTAAGCAGTACATCGTTTTCTGCACTTGGTTTTATCTGCATCTCGTTCATTGCATTGTGGCTTCTTATACACTATAGTAAGCTAGCCAAACTAATAGACAGCAGTGCTTGGTTGGCCATAGCAGCAAGTATTTTGGTATTCACCGCCTTTCAATACTGGGACGCAAGCAGAACGCTAATTAGCCTCTCTCAGCCTATCCTACTTGTCGGTCTTTGTATTTTTATACTTACACGGCACATAAAACCACGCAGGACAATCTACACATTCTTTGTGCTCACTGCGTTACTTGCGGCATCCATCATAACAGAAAATCGTGAAGAGCGAAACGAAGAGATAGCACAGCAATATGCTATTCGACTGGTCAACAACGAAGATCCAAGAGCAGAAATAGCACTAAAAACCTTTGAGAATGAGCTTGCTCAAGAATTTTTAGTACCCGAAGATTATCAAAATTTCATTAGCAAAAAAGAGAGCATAGAGAATAGACTAAAGCACCTATACTTTAGTAATTATCTCGAAAAATACGAGCTTAAGCTCCTTAGCTTTAGCCCAGATGGGAGCAATATAAATGGCAGCAGCTTGTACACTTTCAGCTACCTCGATAGCATTTTTAACAACCACACCAGTCGTACACTGAGTGCGTATTTTTATAGACTAGACAATGCCTCTGGTCTGAATGGCTATATCGCAGAATACGAAAATTGCGACCTAGATGGGCAATATGGGAGCACCTATATCCTTCTGCAACCACGCGTGGTACAGTCAGAGTTTTTGTACCCCGAGGTTTTCAAAAACCAAGAAGACGAGCCACTTGTATCTCTCAATGATTATTCATTTGGGCTCTATTTTAATAACCAGCTAGTAAGCCAGAGAGGTAACTACTCATACCAACTCAATGCACTTCCCACTACGGAATATTCGCTATTCTCTGTGTCCGACTTCCATCACTATAGCTATAGTATTGGGCAATACAAAGTGGTTTTAAGCAAACGAGAAAACATACTCAGAGCGTGGCTATCTACTTTTACATTTACGATCGTTATTATGCTACTTCTTGGAATACTCTGTTCGCTGGCTGCGTACTTTTTTGTCGGCAAAGAGCATCCCCTCTCACGAGCATTTCTACCCTTCACCAATCAATTTTTGAGTACACGGATACAGACTTCACTTACCATTATACTGCTCACAGGGCTACTCCTATCGGTCTATATTATCATAGGCTTTATACAAGCCAACTACAATCAAAACTTAGAAGACCAACTCCTAAACAAGGTAAAAAGCATCTCGGCAACTCTCCAGGACAAGGTGAACTTGGCGAGTAAGCTTAGCAATGAAGAACAACGTACACTTATACTAAATGAAGAAAGCAGCACGTATAATGTAGACATAAATCTGTACAGTGTAAGTGGGATTTTGCTCAGCAGTACCAAACCCTACCTTACCAAGGAACAGATTCTGGGCGAGCAAATGAATCCCAAGGCATTTGTAAAACTAACGCAAGATAAGTCTTCGCAATTGCTCATACAGGAGGAGCTAGAAGGCTCTGACTACCTAAGTGCTTACTTGCCCCTATTTGATGGAAAGAATACTATACTCGGCTATGTGAACACTCCATTTTTTGGCAAAAACGAAGAGCTCAATAAGCAGATTTCTAACCTGGTGGTCAATATCCTAAACATCTACTTCTTGCTACTCCTGGGGGGCATATTCTTGGCATACGTTATCTCCAGACAAATAAGTAAACCACTACTGCTCATACGCGATAAAATAGCAAAAACCGAACTTCGCGGGTCTAATGAGCTCATCGTGTATAACCGAGACGATGAGATAGGACTTCTCGTAAAGCAGTACAACAAGATGGTAATGGAACTGGAAGAAAGTGCCAACCAAATGGCAGAGAGCGAGCGAGAAGGTGCTTGGAGAGAAATGGCAAAACAAGTAGCCCATGAAATAAAAAACCCGCTCACCCCTATGAAGCTAAGTGTGCAGCACTTGCAACGATCGTATACCAATGGGCCTAGCGAAAAACTAGATATTCTCTTTGCTAAAACAAGCAAACTAATCATAGAACAAATAGAGAGTTTAAGTACTATGGCCAGTGAGTTTAGCAACTTTGCCCAGATGCCAGAAGACAAGTTTGAGGTGTTTGATATTTCTACAATACTCCAAAGCACCAAAGACCTGTTTAAGCAATCCGAAAATGCAGAAATCATTGCTAACGTAGAACCAAAAATATTGGTTTATGCCGACCCTGAACAGGTAAAGCGTGTGTTTAATAATTTGATAAAAAACGCCATACAAGCTATACCCGATAACCAAAAAGGCAGAATAAAAATAGACTTAAAGACCATTGATTCTAGGATAAGCATCACTATTAAAGACAACGGGAAGGGTATTCCTATAGAGCACTACAAGAAGGTATTTGTGCCCAACTTCAGTACCAAAAACTCTGGAATGGGACTTGGTTTGGCTATCTGTCGCAAGATTATAGAGAGTGCAAAAGGTACAATCACTTTTGTATCTAAAATAAATACAGGGACCACATTTACCATCACATTACCACGCAATGAAAATACTTAAACTCCTACTCTTGGTGAGTCTCTTTGCATGCGGCAAAAAGCCAATGAACACAAGCTTTAGCAATTTGATAAAGGCAAAAGAGTACACTGTACTCATGTTCATAGCACCCGATTGCCCCATGTGTAAAACACTCTCTACCCCTTTTTCTGCATTGGTAGATGCATATCCTGACGTACAATTTCTGATGGTACACAGTGGAATGCACTATGACCCAATGGAGATCAATATGTTTGCTACCGAGACAAAAATAAAAACCCGAATTTTTAGAGATTACACCTACGAAGTGGCTACCCAACTAGGGGCTACTGTCACCCCAGAGTTTTTCTTGATAGACAGCTCTGCCAATATTGTTTATAACGGTCTGCTCGATGACCGCTTGCTTACCCTCGGCAACTACAAGCAACAATGGGACAACCACTACCTAAGGGATGCCCTGGATGCAACACTTGCAGGCAAAAAACCTAAACTGACCAAAACGAATCCGGTAGGTTGTGTTTTGGAATATTAGTGTTTTCTATATTTTATCAATCGCAAAGACCAATATACCACATTGAGAAATAGACCCATAAATAGGGTAACTCCCCATGTACGTGGATGCTCAAACGGATTGATAAATCGATTACCAATATCATAAATAAGAGCAAATGGTTCTGCCAAAATATCCCAACTATTCCAGCGAAGATACCTCCCCAAGTAGATACCAAAACTCCCAATAAAGAGCAATACTGATGAGAATAGTGGAATGGCTAGTCTATACTGCAGCAGTCCTTTAAGTCTTGAAGTAGCCAGGTACCTCTTGAGTATTTTCTCTATGTCCCACAAACTCATAAACCCAAACAGAAGGCCTACCCACGCAAAGCAGAGGATAAGAAGCAAGTCGAACCATATAGGCATGCCAAGTGCCAACTTGAGATGAAAAAGATCGGTAAGTATATACGGTGCATTGGGGAAGAAGAGTAGCCATGTGGCCAGCAATCCTGCCACAGCAAGCTTTTTTTGCTGTAGTTGTGGATAGACAATTAGGGCACTACTGAGTGCCCAAGGAATAAAAGCCAAGAACAAATTCCAATTGAGAAACAAAAATGTAGGCGTAGCTGAATAAAAGACTCTAACAATAGATAGGATCAAGCACATAGTGCTAAAGGCAAAGAGTAGAATAGTTTCGTTGAATCGGCGAGCGTGTCTGAGTTGGGTAATCATGATTTTATTGATACGTAAAATAGCTTAACTAAAATCAACACGAGATAGTGCCTCACAAAATCAGAATGCTACAAAGGGATACGTTTATTGGATAAAATCGATATATGATCAGCTATACTGTAGGTCGCACAATAGAGCAATTCCTAAGAAAAGAGCGACATGAGTCAGTCGTCACTTACGCCTACCTTTACTTCTTATACGTATCTATGTGTCTCGCTTTTTTCTCCTCGTAGATATCTGCAATACGCACAAGTATCATTGTTTCCTCTACATCTCCAAAATCTGGGTTCATAGCTGTACCAAATGTCTTCATGGTTGGTGAAAGACTCATATAGCTATTGATAAGCGGCGGTATATTCTCCCCACGCTCCCGCACGTAGCTATTGAGTGCTTTGTGTGCTTGTTTATAGTCGAGCCCTTCTATAGATGCTTTAAAATCTGCTATATCCGCAACAATACCTTGCGAGTGTATCGGTAGTATGAGATTCTCTTTATCTTCGAAAAAGTAGTCCATGAAATACAGCAAAGCATCGCGGGCTTCGGTATTGTATGAGGTGTACATCGTTACCTTACCACTGTAGTATTGTATGTGGGGCGTATCTACCACTATGGCTCCTAATCCATCCCAAAGATTATCCAACGCAAAAATGCCTCTACGCGAGCCTGCTCTTGGCTGAAAATTGGGCTGCACCCAACTTCTACCCAGTTCTATGGTCGTAGGCAAGTAGTCATTTATAAACTTATCTGAGTAGTTGAAATAATGTCCTGTAGATAACTCCAAAGGGCGGGCATCTTTTATCTTAGCACAATCAATAAAGCGATAACCCCCTATAATCTCCTCAGCCACTGGAGCCCATACTATGAGCTGCTCATAGCAATTCTCACTAGTGTCATAACCATCTATGTCATACGACTTACCGGTCCCGCCACCTGCACTTGCAAAGGTAAGTTCACGTAGTCTTCCTATCTCCTTCATTACGTTAGGGCTGTTGTGATGATTTACAATGTAAATCTCATTTTCGCCTTTATTGGTAATACGCACAAATCGCTCTTTGGTAAGCTCGCTTTTAAGTACGTCAAGGGACACAGGAGGTGCTATGTAATCTAAGTTCTGTGGCATTCTAATCTTTCAGTGCGTATGCTAATTCTTTTATTTTTTGTGCCCAGGCTCTATCTTTCATTATTTTTTGATCGAGCTCATCTGGATAAATAGGCTTTCCAAAGATAATTTTAATCGTTGTATTTTTTTGTTTAAAAAGCTCATTCACCAGATAGAGCATTTCAATATTGACTTTAATCCCCAATTTCTCACGAAGGTTGCTCAAGTTATAGAAAAAGCTTGACAGTTTGCCTTCTATAATAACAGGAACAATGGGCACATTATGCTTGCGTGCTCGGGTAACAAAGGTCTTTTTCCACTCCAAGTCTTTTACTACACCTTTCGTGCGTCTGCTAACAAGTCCTGCAGGAAAAATAACTACACTCTCATCATTGGCGAGTACAGAATCTACATTTTTCAAAGAGGGAACAGCCGTGTTACCGTGCTTATTTACTCCTACAAAAATGTCTTGCATAGGCTTTAGATTGAGCAAGATATCATTGGCTATGAATTTAATGTCTTTGCGATAGTGCGAAAACTGATCTATGAATGCAAGAGCATCCATACCGCCAAGTGGGTGATTACTGGCAAACGTTACACCACCTGTTTTTGGAGCATTTTCAATACCTTCTATAGTTGCAGTGATATTGAACTCGGCTATGACGTTTCTACAAAACTGTACGCCGCTTACTCCTTCATTATCAGCGATAATACGATTCACCTCATCTTGCCAAATGATTTTTTTAAGGTAATTGAGAATAAACTTCGGGAGTCTTTTAAATAACTTCGGATTCTTATCCGCTATTATCTTCTCGATATCTATAAACTTATCTGCCATTGTAAGCCCGCGAAAATAGCTAAGTAGAAGAAACTTCTACCATTCGTTTGATAAAGTTGAACACACTCTCCTACCTTTGTAACACGTGAAGAAAATAGCACTCATATTTTTAATAGGAATATTAGCAAAAGCCTGCACTAAGAGTACTGACTATAACTACTCCCAAGACATCGCTCCTATCCTACAAAAAAACTGTACATCATGCCACAGAAGTGGCGGAGCTGCCCCCTTTTCGCTTACTACTTTTCAGCAGGTAAATCGTAAAAAAAATACCATCCTAGCCGTCACTCAAAGCGGACTCATGCCACCATGGCCTGCAGATAGAAATTATTCGCATTTTATAGGCGAACGCTACCTTAGCAATACTGATAAAGATAAAATAAAACATTGGATACGAGACGGTGCTCCCGAGGGAGACACTAGCCTACTACCCCCACTACCAGAGTACGATGCATATAGTCAAATAGGCAAGCCCGATACTACTCTATGGTTTGACAGTATATTGATAACCGGCAATAGCAGAGACAAGTTTTATATCGCCACACTACCTATAGCATTGAGCAAAAATAAGTATGTAAAAGCCATGGAATTTTTGCCAAACCAGAACAACCTTGTACACCACATGAATGGCCGATTGCTCAATTATGAAGAAGGCAACAAAGCAAATATAACAGAAGGACACCGTGTACTGAACCTAGAAGTAGACGAAGCAGAATATGTAAACCAATTCAATACTCTACAACTCGCAAATGATGACGGCACACGCCCAGAGCAAATTAACTCTGCAGTGAACTATCTCCCGGGTGTTCAAGCACAAATTTACCCAGAAGGAATCGGTGGCTTTATGATGAATAAAAAGTCGATATTGATAGCAGACGACATACACTTTGGACCAATACCGCAAGACAAGTGGGACCACAGTAGAGTCAATATATTTTTTAGTGATGCTCCGCCCAAAAGGCCCATACGCGAGGTTATGCTCGGCACCAATGGAGCAAGTAAAATCATACCACCACTTGTAATTCCTGCGGGAAAAATTACTTCGCATACAACTTTTCTCAAAATACCAGAAGACATCAGTATACTCACCATCAATCCGCATATGCACCTACTGGGCAAAAGTTTCAAGGCATATGCACTCACACCTGCTCAAGACACCATACGGCTCATTAGCATACCGCAGTGGGATTTTAGATGGCAATATTTTTACACTTTTCCCACTATGCTCAAGATACCTGCGGGTAGCGTGATATATGTAGAAGCTGCGTATGATAACACCTCAAAAAATCAAAACAACCCACATAACCCGCCGCAAGAAATACGTGAACGTTTAGACAATGGTGGAGCAGGAATGCGTACGACAGACGAAATGCTGCAGTTTATTATCACCTGGTTGCCGTACCAAGCTGGCGATGAGAATGTGAGTTTGAAAGTGAAATAGTCCTCGTTATTCTCCAACAAAACCAAAAGAAAAGAACCTAAGAAGACTATTCCTCCTAATTTTGCCCTAGAATACAAAACCAAACGACACTGTATGAGTAATATATTAGATAAACCATCTCCAGAAGCCAAGGCTCTTTCTCTTTTTTTAATGGCCTACAAGACCTCAAGTCCTGTGCATAAAGAAAAGTATAAACGCATCAAAAAGCAGTGGAGTAAGGTCCTAAACAAAGAACTCAGCAGTGAGGAGTATACCCAAGAGGTGCAAGACACCCTAGAATCCTATGGAGGTTATACCGAAGTGGTACAGAAAACAGTAAAGTTCTATATTGAAAAATCAGGTGAATGGACCTTAAAAGGAGATGATCAATACTGCGTAGATGCCAGAAAAGTGGCAGACGAGCTATCCAGTGAAGACCCTGGCGAGTAAGACCTAGAAACAATTTGTCTTGCCTCACATACTTACTATGCACTACCAACACCTTGCCACTGATACTGCAAAGAAAGTGGCTTGCCAATAGTCATTTAAGTGACCAATTGCGTTGATGCGTCCACTAGGATATTTGGGACCTCCAAATACCAGATAATTTACCCAATTTCCGAAACAATAATATCCTCTTTGTGTTGTTAAAGAACTCGAATTATTCACGTTTAGTTAGAATATAATAACCTAAAGTAAGCAAGCAGGATGAACAGCATATCATACATAGAAGACCAAATATTAGCGTTGAGAAATCAACTCAAAAACCATACGCTCTACGATCACTTAAGCGATGTAGACGACATAAAAATATTCATGGAGAATCATGTTTACGCTGTTTGGGATTTCATGTCGTTATTGAAAAGTCTTCAAAACAGCCTTACACACATTGGCACTCCTTGGACTCCTGCTCAAAATCCAGCACTTTCACGATTTATAAATGAAATCGTTCTCGGAGAAGAAAGTGATGTCAATGAGCTGAATGAGCCTAAAAGTCACTTTGAAATGTATTTAGATGCCATGTCTCAAGTCGGTGCAGATACAGGTAAAGTAGAGATATTCATCCAACACATAAAATCTTGAAAATCGGTAGATGACGCGTTGCATGCCATTGACATAGACCCAAGAATAGCCG
>CAWVTO010000026.1:0-15235 GCA_963932895.1 uncultured bacterium | reverse complement strand
CTTAGAACAGCGATTGTTGTGGTAAATTTTTAACATAATGGTTGACTATTCGCAAATACTAACTCCCAGGTGCACCCATAACAGTAGTATACTTCAAGACCAATTTCTTGTCTGGAAAAATACGCTTATAGCAACTCTGTACTGCCATAGTAGCTTCGTGAAAACCGCACAAGATAAGCTTGAGTTTTCCTTCGTACTGATTGATATCGCCTATGGCAAATATGCCAGGGACATTCGTTTGGTAATCTTTGGTATCTACAAGTATTGCTTCCTTACCTAGGTCTAGTCCCCATTCTTTTATAGGCCCTAGTTTTGGGCTTAGCCCAAAGAGTGGAATGAAGTTGTCTGTATCTATTTCGTGTACCGTTCCGTTGTTCTCGGTCACCGTTACTTTGTTCAGCTCATCGCCACCGTCTAGGGCAGATATTTGTGCTTCGGTGATCAGGTTTATTTTACCTGATTTGTCAAGATTCTCTACCTTTTCTACAGAGTCTAGTGCTCCACGAAAAGACTTACGTCTGTGTACTAGCGTTACTTCACTAGCGACATCTGCAAGAAAAATAGACCAGTCCAATGCACTATCGCCACCACCAGCTATTACTACTTTTTTATCTCGGAATTTTTCCGGATCTTTTATGATGTAGTCCACGCCTTTGTCTTCGAATTTTTCGAGATTTAATAATTCAGGTTTGCGTGGGGCAAAGCAGCCAAGGCCTCCAGCTATCATTATGTTGGGAGCTTTGTGAGCTGTGCCTCTATTGGTAGTTACAATAAACTGTCCGTCATCGGTCTTCTCTATACTTTCGGCTCTTTCTCCTAAAGTGAAACCAGGTTTGAATGGAGCAGATTGCTCCATAAGGTTGTCTACCAACTCGCCTGCTAGTATACTCGGAAACCCGGGTATGTCATAAATAGGCTTTTTAGGATATATCTCTGCCAACTGACCGCCAGGCTGTGGTAGGTAGTCAATGAGGTGGCACTTTAGTTTTAGCAATCCTGCTTCAAAAATGGCAAAAAGTCCAGTAGGACCTGCACCTATTATTATGATGTCTGTTTCTATCACGCGGCAAATGTAAAATTTAGTTAGTAGTGAAATAATTAATTGGTCAAATTGTTCATTTAAAGAATGTAATTTATCGTAAACGCGAACCGTTGTGTAATGAGAATGACTGTAATTCAGTATCGAGAGTCAACTAATCAACCATTTTATTAATTTTACCGCTTGAATTGGAATATCTCCATATCGTACCCTTGGGGGTTCGTAGTGTTTTGCCTTGTGGTGGGAGTCGTATATGCTGGTGTATTGTATTATAAATCTAAGGATGCCGACCGATTTTCCGAGTACAAGTGGGTGCAAATCGTGTTGCCTGTTTTACGATTTTCGTTAGCTAGCCTTTTGGCTTTTTTGCTGCTAGGTCCAGTACTCAGGTACGCAGGTTTCGAAACTCAGAAACCGATTATAGCGATACTGGTAGACGATAGTAAGTCGATAGTACAAAACGATAGCACTACCGAGCAGATAGCTGCCTCACTAAGTGTACTGCAAACTGAACTAACCCAGAAGTACGAGGTGAATACCATTGGCTATAGTGATGTAGCTCGATTTATACCTTTAGATAAACTGTCATACACAGGCAGTGAGAGTAATCTACATCAAGCCCTACGGTATGTCAATGAGCAATATGTCAACCAAAACTTGGGTGGTGTTGTGTTACTGGGTGATGGTATTTACAATGCAGGAAGTAATCCAAATTTCATTGCAGAAAACTATAAAGTACCTATTTATTCAGTTGGGATTGGTGATACTACGGTCTACGCCGATTTGAGTGTCAATAATGTATCGCACAATTCACTGGCGTATTTAGGCAACACTTTTCCGTTTCGCATAGAACTGAAGGCAAATAAGCTTCAAGACAAGCAAGTAAATATGCAGGTATTGCTCAATGGCAATATGCTTACGCAAAAGAGTATTAGTATATCCAAAGAGTCTTTTTATCAAGAGATAGATGTAGTAGCCAAAGCGGGCAAGATAGGTCAGAATAAAATAGAGATACGATTAACTGCTTTTGATAATGAGAACAACAAGGCAAATAATGCATACACCTTTTATGTAGATGTGATCGATGGTAAAAAGAAGGTTGGTATTTGGGCGGCTTCACCACATCCAGATTTAGGTATGCTGCGAACTACCATCAATACCAATGAAAATTATGAAGCTACCATATCGCTAGGGTCATACGAAGTCAGTAATGAATTTGATTTGGTTGTATTGCACAATTGGTTTGCCTCGCAAGCAGAACTGGTTTTGTATGAAAAATTGCGTAGCAGTGGTGTTCCTGTCTTACTCATAGCAGGAGATGGTTTTAATGGACGAATTTTTAGTGCAGGCAGTCAAGACATAAAATATATCACCCGAGGTAGGGGAACCAATGCAGCCCTTCCGTTGGTCAATGGCAATTTCGAATATTTTGACCTAGCGTCAGAGGTGACAAGTAGTATCAAAAAATGGCCGCCATTACGAGCATCGTTTGGTAAGTATACCGGCTACCAACCAAGTGAGGTGTTGTTCTATCAGCAGATAGGAGCCGTTCCTACGCAGGAGCCATTGGCTTTGCTGAGTAGTGTGGGTAAAGTACGGTTTGGGCTGCTCGCAGGTTCTGGATTGTGGCAGTGGAGACTCGCAGAGTTTGAGCAAAACGAAAGCCACAAAAACGTAAATGACCTCATCAGTAAAATGGTGCAATACTTGGCCGTAAAAGAAGATAAAAAATTACTGAACGTGTATCCGAGTGCAAAGCAATACGGTGTAGGAGAGCGTGTTACTGTGCTAGGGGAGTTGTACAATCAGAGTTTAGAGGCTATTGGTGGGCAAGAGATCAATGTGAACGTAAAAGATGCTGCGGATAAGGTGTATAAGCATACCATGACCGCCAGCGGTAGTCAGTACAGATTGGTATTGCAAAATCTAGCAGAAGGAGCGTATCAATATACTGCAAATGCTACGGTAGGAGGAGTGACGTTAAAGGATAATGGTTACTTCACGGTATTGGGTCAGCAAAAAGAGTTGGTCAATCTTACGGCAGACTTTAAGCTGTTGCGTGGTTTATCGAAAACTACAGGAGGTGAATTTGTGCTGTTTGCTAATATGACAAGCTTGGGCAAGGACTTGATAGAAAACGACGCATTTAAATCGGTAATCACCGAAGAAAATAAACTGGAAGACTTCATCAAAATGAAGTGGCTTTTCTGGCTGCTCTTTGGTCTACTGGGCCTAGAGTGGTTTGTGAGAAAATGGGCTGGAGGGTATTAAGGCATGAATAGATTATGCCGATCTAGAGATATGTCTAAATTGGCACACCAACTGTTTGTGTTGGAAGAAATAGATAGGCGTTTCAATAAATATATTTTAACAACAAATATTTGTTGTTAAAAGTAACTAATAATTGAGAATTAATCCTACTTTTGCAGGCTTAAATAGAAATATTTACATTAATGATAAAATTAACAACTGAATCGAAATCAGCACTTATAGCAGAGTATAGCGGAGACGCTAAAAACACTGGGCACGCGGAAGCACAAGTTGCTATATTCACACACAGAATATCGCACCTTACAGAGCACCTTAAGAAAAACAAAAAAGATTTTTCTACAGAGCTTACATTGGTAAAACTAGTAGGTAAAAGAAGATCTTTCCTAAAATATATTGCTAAGAAAGATATTGTTCACTACCGTGAGCTTATCAAGCAGTTAGGCATCAGAAAGTAATCAGCCTATGCTGACACTACGCCAGCAAAAACCTTTCTGGAAAAAGTCCCGTTCGTATAGTTGAGAAACTAGCTTGTACAAAAAATACATTAGCTTATGCTAGTGTTTTTGTGCATCTACACTTTTTGTTTTCGATAGTCGAATAATTACAAGCATGTGGATCGTAGCATCTGGATAGCTTTTAATTTCAACAATGTAGAGCAAAAAATAAAAACCTCGCAGGCATTGGGTCTGCGATGAAACATTTTTTTAAACATTGGCGGAAGAACCGCAACAATTATGAACGTATTTACACAAACATTATCCTACGGTGATGGCAAAGATGTCACACTAGAAACGGGTAAATTAGCAAGACAAGCACACGGTGCTATCGTGCTATCACAAGGCAGAATGAAACTTCTAGCCACAGTAGTATCCAACAAAGAAGCAAGAGCTGGAGTAGATTTTCTACCTATGTCTGTTGACTATCAAGAGAAATTTGCTGCTGGTGGCCGTATTCCCGGAGGTTTTCTTCGTAGAGAAGGTCGTCTATCTAACTCGGAAATTCTCATATGTAGAATCGTAGACAGAACACTTCGTCCACTTTTCCCTAGTGATTATCACGCTGAAACTCAAGTAATGATTCAGCTTATATCTGCAGATGCAGATGTATTGCCAGATGCACTAGTAGCACTTGCTGCTTCTGCAGCTCTTACTATTTCGGATATTCCTTACGAAGGTCCTATATCTGCTCCACGAGTAGGTAGAGTAGATGGCGAGTGGGTGATTAACCCTACTGCTGCTGAGATGGAAAATTCTGACGTAGATCTTTTAGTAGCTGGTACTGCTGCTGACGTGAATATGGTGGAAGGTGAAATGAATGGTATTTCTGAAAAAGAAATGGTAGAGGCATTGAAATTTGCTCATACATTTATCAAACAAGATTGTGCTGCACAACTTGCTCTTTGTGACCAAATGGGTGGCAGAAAAGCACCACGTGAGTATAACCACGAAACTAATTCTGAAGAACTAGCAGCGACTGTAAAAGAAGCTACTTATCAGAAATTTTATGACGCAGCTAAGGTTCCTTCTGAGAAGGACGAGCGTTCTGAGAAATTTGGTGCTATTAATAAAGAGTATATCGCATCTTTACCTGAAGATACAGATGGTGAGACTATCACTATGGTAAAAAGATACCTAGCGAAGTCTAAAAAAGAAGCTGTACGTAATATGATGCTTGACCTGAAGCAAAGACTTGACGGTAGAGCACTTAATGAAGTAAGACAAATCTGGTCTGAGGTAGATTACCTGCCTTCAGTTCACGGTTCTGCTTTATTCACTAGAGGAGAAACTCAGTCACTTACATCTGTAACACTTGGTTCAAAACTAGATCAGCAAATGATTGACAACTATCAAGAGAAGTCATTCAATAAATTAATGCTACACTACAATTTCCCTTCTTTCTCTGTAGGAGAAGCTAGACCAAATAGAGGTCCAGGTAGAAGAGAGATTGGTCATGGTGCATTGGCAGAGAGAGGTATCAAGCGAATGATTCCAGATGATTTCCCATACACACTTCGTATCGTGTCAGATATACTAGAAAGTAACGGAAGTAGCTCTATGGCTACGGTATGTGCTGCAAGTATGGCAATGATGGATGCAGGTATTCAAGTAAAATCAGGGGCTTCTGGTATCGCTATGGGTATGGTTGCAGATAAAGAAGGTCGTTATGCTATTCTTTCAGATATCTTAGGAGATGAAGATCACCTAGGAGATATGGACTTCAAAGTAGTGGGTAACGCTGACGGTATATATGCTGTACAGATGGATATGAAAGTAGAAGGTCTTTCTTATGATGTATTGGAGGAAGCTCTAGTGCAAGCAAAAGAAGGTAGAATGCACATTCTAGGTGAGATGGAGAAAACAATCTCTACACCAAACACAGGACTTAAAGATCACGCTCCTCAGATAGAGGTTATGATTATACCTAAAGATAAAATCGGTGCTTGCATTGGTTCTGGTGGTAAAGTTATTCAAGAAATACAAGCTCAAACGGGTGCTATTATTACGATAGAAGAAGATGGAGACACAGGACGTGTTGAGATCTCTGGTATAGGTAGTGGTCCAATAGAAGCTGCTAAAGAATGGATTACAGGTATCATCACAGATCCTGAGCCAGGAACAGAGTATACAGGTAAGATCACTAAGATAATGGACTTCGGTGCATTTGTAGAGATTCTTCCAGGTAAAGAAGGTTTGCTTCACATTTCAGAAATATCATGGGAACGTATTGAGACCATGGACAAAGCTCCTTTAAGCGAAGGGCAAGAAGTTACAGTTAAGTTATTAGCTGTAGACGAAAGAAGTGGTAAGCTTAAGCTAAGTATGAAAGTGCTTACTGAGAAGCCAGAAGGATACGTAGAGCGTCCACCAAGAGAGCGTAGAGATAACGACCGTAGAGGTGGTAATGACAGACGTGGTGGCGGTAGAGATAATCGTGGCGGAGGTGATAGACGTGAAAAACGTCAAGATCCAGACGTAGGATAATAATGCTGAATAATTCAGTTGTGAATTATTAATGAAAGGCGAACCGAGAGGTTCGCCTTTTTTTTGTGCTGCTTTCGCCTTGTTGAGAAGCAGAGCATTTGTGAGTACCCTCAGAAAAATATATTGCCTATCGTATTTCATCGATGGTAGTTGAATGATGACGTATCGCTAACATTAGTTGCTCGTTATTGTAGACTATAATCCCTTTCTTTGAACTCAATGAAATACATCAAAATATTAGCTATCGCTTTGCCAATGATTATTGGCTATCAAGCCTGTAAGGATAAGGAAGTGAAAGAAGACCCTATCACAGAGGAGGAAGTAGTGATAGTAGAAACCATAGAATACAAAACCTTTGAAGAACAACGCATTGCCTTTGGAGGCGGAGAGAACCAGACGGTAGAAAAGACGTTTACGATGCATCCTCAAGAGCGAAATATAGATAACATCAAAATGTTTGTGATCTTAGATTGTCCTAGTGGTGGTTGCAATATTTGGGATGTATATGCCAACATAAAAGTAAAAGACAAGGCTGCAGATAAGTGGTATGAGATAGGAAGATACATCACTCCGTATGGAGTAAATACTTCTCAATTAGAAAAAGGCATTGAGATAGATGTTACAGATTTTAAATCACTGCTTTACGGTGATGTAGACCTTAGGGCTCGTATAGAGACGTGGGGAGCAGACGGGTGGAATCTTACAGTGAATTTTGAAGTAACCACGGGAGTGCCAGAGTATCAATACTATGCTGTAAGTCCTGTGTTGATGTATGACCAGTGGTCTACCTCTGGTGTGCCGTATGGTAAAGAACATGCGTATGATCTCACGCGAACAATTACTATACCGAGCAATGCACAAGAAACGGCTCTACGTACTGTTATATCGGGTTGGGGGCATGCTACTCCTACGGATAGAGACGGTAGACCGTGTGCAGAGTGGTGCTTTAGAACACACGATGTAAAAATAGATGGAGAGAATGCTTTTTCGCATACTATGGGGCCTATTGGTTGCCCAGAAAATGTAATTCAACCACAGCGTGGAAACTGGGAGCCGGATAGAGCAGGGTGGTGTCCGGGTATGGCAGTGCCAGTGCGTACGGATGTCTTCTTAGAATCGCAAGCAGGTACTACATTCACTTTTGAGTACGACTACGAAGAGTGGACTACAGATGGCGGCACTGCATCTGGGCAAGACGGAGCATTTTATGCTACCTCTAGTTTTGTGATAGTAAAAAGTAACGAGCCAATAGCGGGTGCTACTGTAGTGGAGTGATAAAATATTAATGTATAATTTTGAAAGGCGAACCTTTCGGTTCGCCTTTTTTATTTGTGCTCGTCAGAGCTATACATTCCCCCGTCTCCAGTTCTTACGCTCATTGGCCGTATGGTAAGACCAAGCCACTACGCGGCTACTCTTGTTGCCTTGTCCCATGTCTATGGTTTTTACTTGTTGAGCATTTACTTTACGGAGCGATTCGTATATGTCTTTGAGGTTACCTTCTTTACTTACCAAAGTGCTAAACCACAATACGTTTTTCTTGAAAAGAGCACTCTCCTTTATCATATCACTGACAAAACGAATCTCACCACCTACACACCAGAGCTCTGTATGTTGACCGCCAAAACTTACTGCTACGTCAGGTTTATTGCCTTTGCTATCAGTTGCTTTTCCCTTAGATAGGTTTTTTACCTTACGCATATTGGCATTTACGGCATCTTCTGCACTCGCGTGAAACGGCGGGTTACAAGTCGTTATATCAAAGTGCTCGTCTGCTTTAATTACTCCTTTGAAAATATTAGAAGGATTGCGTTGTAGACGCACTTCTATCGCTAGTTTATTTGCCTTAGTGATGGCGGTAGCTATTTGCGTACTTTTAGGATTGATATCCGCAGCTACAAAATTCCAATCGTATTCTACGCAGCCTATTATGGGGTAGATGCAATTTGCTCCTGTGCCTATGTCTAGGGCTTTTACACGTGGTCCGCGAGGTATCTCTTCATTATCATCGTTGCCTAGCAGGTCTGCTATGTGGTGTATGTAGTCTGCTCTACCCGGTATAGGAGGACACAAGAAATCTTGAGGAATATCCCAATGATCTATGCCGTAGTCTTTTTTTAGCAATGCTTGATTTAGAAGCTTTACCGCATCGGCGTTAAAGAAATCGATCGTTTCTGAACCGTACTTGTTTACAGCTACGTATTTTTTTAGAGCAGGATTTTCTTCAATCAGCTGCTTAAAATTATACCTGCTCTTGTTTCTATTTCTAGGGTGCAGTTTGCTTTTAGCTTCTGTAGGGTTTGGTTTCGGCTGTTGTTCTCGCGACATATACTGCTGCAAAGGTAAGTGAAGTGGTAGTCATGTAGGTCTGCAGTTTTTTAACGGTATGTGGTATGGATATTCTCATATTGCTGGCATACAGGGTTTAGGCATTTTTCACAATCCTAATTTCTCCCACATTCTCCCCTCATGCTCCAAAATCACCTCTTTTATCCGTCCATAAACGCTAATAATGAAATTTTAGGGGAATTTATGCCACCTTTTAATACATTGATAATCAAGCAAATAACATCGTTTGTGGAATACTTATGTGAAAAAGTGGGAGATAGTGGGATAAAGTGGGAGATTTCGCTTTACTTTTGACATCAAGAAAAAAGATAAACCGTGTCCAAACCACTTTACATAGGAGAATTTGACGTCAAACTAGATGATAAGGGTCGTGTAGTTTTGCCTGCGGGTCTCAAAAAGCAGCTTCCGAAAGATGCTGTAGGTAAATTGGTGGTGAACCGTGGCTTTGAAAAATGCCTTACGCTTTATACACGAAAAGATTGGGATGAAGAGTTGAATGGCTTGCAATCGCTCAATCATTTCAATAAGAAGCACCGTATGTTTATTCGTCAGTTTAGCAATGGTGCTACCGAGATACAATTGGATAATTCTTCTCGTATGCTCGTGCCCAAAAAATTGTGCGAGTATGCTGAGATTAAAAATGAGGCGGTCTTTTATGCTTATGGCAATCGAATAGAAATCTGGAGCAAACACCTGTATGAAGATATGATGGATGTAGATGCAGATGACTTTGCCAACTTGGCCGAAGATGTAATGGGTAATGCAACTACAGGAGGTGATAATGAGTAAGTATCATGTACCGGTAATGCTGCAAGAGTGTCTTGATGGATTGCAAATAGATCCAAGTGGCGTGTATGTAGATGTCACTTATGGCGGTGGGGGGCATTCGCAAGCTATACTTAACGTATTGGGTGAGAATGGTAAGCTCTTGGTTTTTGATCAAGATGAAGATGCTGTTGAAAATAGAATAGATGATCCGCGATTGTATTTCTGTCAAGGGAATTTCAGGTATTTAGAGAATTTCTGCTCCTACTATGGAGTGGATAAGATAGACGGTCTTTTAGCAGACTTGGGTGTTAGCTCGCATCACTTAGATGCTAAAGATAGAGGCTTTTCTTTTCGTTTTGGCGAGGCAGATCTTGATATGCGTATGAATATAGAGGCAGAGGTTTCTGCTAAAAATGTACTCAATACGTATGCTCAGCCAAGATTGGCAAAAGTATTTCGCAGCTACGGAGAGTTGGACAAGGCGTCGCCAATGGCAAATGCAGTGCTCAATTACCGTGCGGTGAAACCTATAGAAACTACACAAGACCTAGAAATAGCATTGGAGCGATTTCTAAATGATAAAACAAGGAATAAGACGCTAGCAAAGGTGTATCAGGCTGTGCGTATAGAGGTGAATGCAGAGATGAGTACGCTAGAGCAAATGCTCGAGCAGGCTACAGAATTGCTTAAGCCCAACGGGCGACTAGTAGTGATGTCCTATCACTCGTTAGAAGATAGAATAGTAAAAAATCTTGTACAAACGGGCAATGTGGCCGGAGACAAGAATCCTGATCCGTTTGGAAATTTACCAAAGGTGTACAAGGCGATAAGTCGCAAGCCTATTATGGCGAGTAGCCAAGAGATAGAGATTAATTCAAGAGCACGCAGTGCAAAACTTAGAGTAGCAGAACGTATCTGATGGCTAAACAAAAAAAATCCATTTTGACGCCAGAACTTAAGCTCACCACCGAATGGATCAACTACCTCATCTTCTTATTTGGGGTGGCTTTGCTGTATATCTACCTCACGCATCGTACAGATAACATCGTACGAGATATAGAGTCTACTAAAAAGAATCTAGTGGAAAAGAGAGCGGAGAATATCACGCTTAAATCTGAATTAATGAAAAATCGCTCAAGAGCAAATCTGGAAGAAAGACTAGCTGAGCGTGGGGTGAAAGAGCCCAATAGAGCGGTAACAGTGATAAGAAAGCAGAAGGATGACTAACGTAAGGCAAAGCATAATGTGGCGTGTGGTCTTCGGCATGAGTGTCGTAGCTCTTTTCGCATTATACGTTACTTTTCAGATGTTTAGAGTGCAGATAGTAGAGGGTGATAAGTGGTTGAGCTTATCAGACAGCACTACTATCCGTCGTATTGATATTAGCCCAGCTAGAGGCAACATTTATTCGGACGATGGCAGCTTACTGTCTACCTCTATGCCTATATATGATATACGATGGGATGCTACTGTTGTAAATGCAGATACCTTCAAGACATATGTAAATGAGCTGGCTTTCGAATTGTCAGAGTTGTTCCCCAATCATTCAGCATCTTACTTCTTGGCAATGCTCAAAAAAGCCAGGGCAGACAAGAACAGGTACAAGTTGATTCGTCGTAAGGTGAATTACCACCAGCAGAAAGCTATTCGCGACTTTGCTATTTTCAGAAAAGGAAGGTACAAAGGCGGAGTATTGTTTGAGTTGAATACCAAACGCGTGAAGCCAGCAGGCCTATTGGCGTATAGAACTATAGGGTATAGTACCGTTGATAATCCGGGTGTAGGCCTTGAGAGAGCGTATGATGAAGATTTAGGAGGAACCAAAGGGAAGCGACTAGTGCAGCGTATCTCTGGCGGCTACCGTCCACTCAATGATGCAAATCTGATAGAGCCTCAAAATGGTCGAGATGTTCACACATCAATCAATATTGATTTTCAAGAGATAGCACAACGTTCGTTAGAGAAAGCACTTGTGCAGCATAAGGCCAAGCATGGTTGTGTGGTAGTGATGGAAGTGGCAACAGGTAAAATAAAAGCTATTTCTAATCTAAAAAGAAGAGAAGACGGAACCTATGGTGAGTTGTATAATTATGCCGTAGGCGGCAGTTATGAGCCCGGTTCAGTATGGAAGGTTTACTCTGCTATGGCAGCTTTCGAAGATGGACTTATCGATGTAGGTGATACTATGGACATAATGAATGGTGAGCGTGATTATTTCGGCAAGCCAATGCGAGATTCAGACAAAGGACGCTTTGCTAAGATGAGTTTTAAGCAAGCGTTTGCTCGCTCAAGTAACGTAGCTTTTTCCTCTATTATTTTTGATAATTATGCTAAGAATCCGAGTAAATATATCGCACACTTACGAAAGCTAGACCTAGATAAAACTACTGGCATTGAGATTTTGGGAGAAGAAAAACCGTTTCTCAATCACCCGCAAAGTAGCACTTGGTCTCAGCTTACACTTCCTTGGTTGGCCATAGGTTATGAGAATCAACATACGCCCTTGCAGCTGCTCACAGCGTACAATGGCATTATCAACGATGGCATTATGATAAAACCGCGTATTGTAAATCAAGTGACAGATGCGGGTCTCGTTATCAAGGATAATGACAAAAAAGTAAATAGAATTCGCGTTTGTAGCAAGGAAACATCGGATAAGATAAAAGAAATAACTGCCGCAGTATTTACCGAAGGTTCTGCCCGTGGCGTGCGAAGTAATGTGGTTTCTATGGGTGGCAAAACGGGTACGGCCCAGATCGCTACCAAGGGTGCTTACCAGAAATCAAAAAAGTACAATGCCAGTTTTGTAGGTCATTTTCCTGCGGATAAGCCAGTGTATAGCATCTATGTACGTGTTACTGAGCCTAGTAACGGTAAGTTCTATGCCTCATCTGTAGCTGCACCGGTATTTAGTGAAATAGCTAAAAAAATATTTACGATAAGTGTAAAGCAAGAAATAAACAATGAGCTTAAGAAATCACCGCTCTACACACGCGGCTATTATTCAGATTTTAAGCAGCTAAATAATGTGCTAAACGTAAAACTAAAAAACGAGGTAAATACAGATATAGTAAGCATAAATGCAGTTACAGGATCAGCAAGCGGTGTAGTTGTGCGAGATGGGAAAATGCCAAACGTAAAAGGTATGGGTGCCAAAGATGCCATGTACCTCTTAGAGCTAAACGGCTTGCAACCAAGAATTAATGGATACGGTAGAGTGATGGAGCAGAGTCCAGAACCCGGTACGCGAGTCCAAGCCAATAGAACAGTTTATATCCGGTTGAATTGAGAGCGTTAACAGACATATTATCAGCAATAAAACCTACAACAGTTGTAGGTGAGCAAGAGGTAGAACTACAGGGCCTTACACTTGACTCTCGTGAAGTGCAAAAAGGATTTTTGTTTGCAGCTATACGGGGTGCTTCTACAGACGGGCACTTATATATTAGTAAGGCTTTAGAGCAAGGAGCAAGCGTGATACTGTGCGAAGAGTTGCCGGCAGAACTGGGAAATGCTACGTATGTAGTAGTGCCAGATGCTGCAGAGGCTTTAGGCAAATTGGCTTCAGAGTACTATGAGAATCCGAGTAGCAATATTCAACTGGTGGGTGTTACGGGTACCAATGGTAAAACATCAATAGCTACCATGCTATACCAGTGTTTTATGAATATGGGCCACAAGTGTGGTCTGCTTTCTACCATAAAATATAGTATCAATGGAGTAGATACCGTAAGCACGCATACTACGCCGAACAGCGTTCGTATCAATGAGCTGTTAGCGGAGATGGTAGATGCAGGATGTGAATACGCTTTTATGGAAGTGAGTTCTCATGCGTTGCACCAAAAAAGAACGGCAGGACTTGAGTTTAACGGAGCAATATTCTCCAATATTACACATGATCATCTCGACTATCATACAGACTTCAAAGAATATCTTTATACCAAAAAACGCCTTTTTGATGGCTTAGCAGCAGATGCTTTTACGCTTACCAATAAGGATGATAAGAATGGCAAGGTAATGGTGCAAAATACCAAAGCAAGTGTGTACACCTACAGTCTAAAGTCGGTAAGCGATTTTAAAACGAAGGTTATAGAAAGTGACTTCGATGGAATGCTATTAAACATTAGCAATAGCGAAGTGTGGCTCAGACTGGTAGGTAAATTCAATGCATATAATGTATTGGCTGTCTATGGTGCAGCGTTTTTGCTGGGCAAAGAGCATTTAGATATAGTAACAGCACTTAGTGCTATCAACAGTGTAGATGGTCGTTTTCAGAATATAAAAGAAGCAGGAATTACGGCTATAGTAGACTATGCCCATACTCCAGATGCATTGCAAAATGTAGTAGATACCGTAAACGCTATACGGACTACAAACGAGCAATTTATTACTGTAGTAGGCTGCGGTGGCGATAGAGACAAAGACAAACGTCCGGTGATGGCTCGTATAGCTTGTGAGGCTAGCACGCGTGTTATTTTAACAAGTGACAATCCACGTACAGAGGACCCCAATGAAATCATCAAAGAAATGATGGTGGGAGTAGAACCCAAACATTTCAAAAAGGTATTGCAAATAAGCAATAGAGAAGAAGCTATAAAAACGGCAATAAGCTTGAGTAGCGAAGGAGATGTAATACTAGTAGCAGGCAAGGGCCACGAGACCTACCAGGAAATCAATGGAGTGCGTCAACCATTTGATGATAAAGAAATCATAATCAAGAACCTTAAACTAATCAAAGAGTAATGTTATATCACTTATTCGACTACCTACAAGACACATACAACCTACCAGGTGCAGGTGTGTTTCAGTATATCTCATTTAGAGCATCGTTAGCGGTTATTGTATCGCTTATTATTTCCCTAGTTTTTGGAAAAACGCTCATAGAAAAGTTAAGAAACTTACAGGCTGCGGAGACTATTCGCACCCTTGGTCTTAGTGGAGAAGAAGCAAAAAGAGGCACACCTACTATGGGTGGCCTTATCATTATTGCAGCTATCCTTATTCCTACATTGCTTTTTGCAAAGCTAGATAACATCTATGTTCAGCTCATGATATTCAGTACAGTTTGGTTGGGTGTTATAGGGTTCATAGATGATTACATAAAAATTTATAAGAAAGATAAGGGAGGACTAGCCGGCAGATTTAAGGTGGTAGGTCAAGTAGGATTGGGTGTCATAGTTGCTCTTGTTCTTCATTTTAATGATGATGTTGTGGTGCGTGAGCAGTATAAAGTAGCGACAGTACAAGAAGCTCCTGAAGGAGTCGAGGTGAAAAACATCAATGGGCAGTTGATGTATTTCAAAGATGTAAAAAGTACTACAACTACACTTCCATTTATCAAAAAACATGAGATAGATTATTCAAAATTCTTGTTTTGGATGAGTGACGCTGCTGCAAAAAAATGGTCTTGGATTGTATTTATGCTAGTGGTAGTAGTGGTGGTAACTGCCGTGTCCAACGGGGCCAACCTTACAGACGGTATAGACGGATTAGCTGCTGGTACGAGTGCTATCGTTAGTATTACACTAGCGGTACTAGCCTTCATTAGTGGTAACCTCATATTTTCAGATTACCTCAATATCATGTTCATACCAAATCAGGGTGAATTGGTGATTTATGCAGCTGCACTAGCAGGTGCATGTATTGGATTCCTGTGGTACAATAGCTTTCCTGCTCAGGTTTTTATGGGCGATACGGGCAGTTTAGCACTGGGCGGTGTTATAGCGGTATTTGCTCTTATGATACGCAAGGAGCTTGTGCTTCCTATTTTGTGTGGAATCTTCCTAGTAGAAAATCTAAGTGTGATGATGCAAGTAAGTTACTTCAA
>CAWVTO010000025.1:0-15448 GCA_963932895.1 uncultured bacterium | reverse complement strand
TCTGCAGTTGCTCAATAGCATGGACCAAGTGTTATATACACAGGCCAAGCTAGTAAATTTAGGATCCCTTACTTCTACTATATTCGCATTTGATACGACGTACCTAACCCTCAATGGTGATTTTACCTTACGTGCACATACAGACCTAGCATCAGATAGTTTTCGTATAAATGATACAATGCTTGTCTTCCCTATAAAAGGCATAAAATCTGATGATGTCTTAATTACACGTATTGCTACGCCAAGTGAAGGTGGAAAGTTTGCAAAGAATGCTTCTATACGTCCTTTTGTACGCCTTCTCAATGATGGAATCAATAACCAAGATACAGTAGTGGTTGAAGCATCTATATTGAATGCAAATGGTGAGGTTATGTATTATGATTCACTGCATCAATCTGTGCCATTTTTCAGCATCAAGCAGGCACTATTTAAACCTGTACTATTGGATTCGCTTGGAGATTATACCCTATTCTCTCGGGTAACTATAGACGACGACCAATTGCCAATTAACGATACGGCAAGTGTACGATTTAGTGTAGTTACGGGAAATGACTTACGCATACTATCAGTGCTCAATCCGCAAGGTGAAATCCCTATAAATACTACTGATGACAACGTCCGAATTGTTGTATCTAATGCAGGATTAAACGATGCTGTATCTGCACCCGTATCTATCACAATAGAAGATAATACAGGAACGAGTGTCTACACAGATAGTATAAATGCCACTATTCCAAGCGGAAAGACAGATACACTTATTTTTAAGACATTAAGTTTTGGGCAACTAGGAGATTATTATATTACCTGTACCAATGACTGGCTGGCCGAAGATGAGCCGCTAAGCTCTGATACACTTAAAAGTACTTATATCACTCGTTATGGCCTAGATGTGGGTCTTGTTAGTCATATCCTTCCTGTGGATACTATAGAAATAGGAGAGGTTGCAAGACCACGGTTTAGCTTAATCAACAGTGGTTTGGACACTGCCAAAAATATACGTATCGAAGTAACCATTCTTGATGGTAGTAATCTGCGTGTATTCTCAGACACGGTATCACCTCCCAATATGGCCCCCAATACCTTATTTAATGTAAATACAAGTAAGACATGGTTTTGGAAGAATGGAGGTAATTTCACCTTGAGAAGTACTTTACTAAATGCAGACGACAACGTTGCTAATGATGTGTTTACTTCCACCTTTGTAGTGGCCAAAAGAAGGGATATTAGGGTAGAGCGTGTTGATGGTCCTGCTGAGGCAGAAAATGTACTCAAAGGATCTATATACAAGCCTGTAGCTACATTTAAGAATGACGGGTTACAAGATATAGTAGGAGCGGAGGTTCTCTGTGATGTGAAAGTAGGTCCAATAACCATATACCGAAATAGACAGCCTATAAGCATTGCTTCTGGTGCTATAGCAACTATAGAATTTGATAGTTCCATGAGCTACCCCAACGCGTCTGAAGCCACGGCAGAGTTTAGGGTGGAGTATCCAGAAGATCAATTGGCTAGCAACGATACTTTAATCACTACTTTTAATTTTGTACAGGGAGTTAGCATAGATGAGCTAGATCCACAATTGATAGAAGTGTATCCCAATCCATATATAAACACCTTTGACCTAAGAACATCGTTGATAATGAGAGAGGTGAGCATAAAAAATGATTTGGGAGTTGTGGTTTGGAGTAAACGAAATCTAAATACATCACAGCTAAGAATATCCCTAGAGGAAATAGCCGCAGGTACTTACTTCTTAGAAATAAAGACGGATAATGGAGTAGTTACTAAATCGCTTTTAAAACAATAATTTGAGTAATAGTTAATAAAGCAAAAAAAATGGAGCGTTAGTAATAACACTCCATTTTTTATATCAACTAAACCTTATTTATCTTAGAGAAGATGCTTCAAATTTAATTCAAGCAATTATATAACTCGCTGCTTTTCAGTTCATAGGTATCCACGCTGGATTTTAAATTCATCTTGATTGTATATCTTTTAGAGCATTTTAAGGGTGAATCAGACAGGTTTATGCGATAAAAACCCTGATTGGATTTGTTTTTACCCTCAGCTACTTTCTTTTTAGTGTTGAAAAGTAATAGGAATTTTCTGTGTTGAAAGACCTGGTATTCAATGAGATTGGTATTTCCCGTATATACGTTTACAAAGTTTTGGGTAGTAGACATTATTTTAGGCAATACTTCACCTTGATGTTTGAGCAGAAGTAAATCTGCCGCAGTATTCAGCTGAGCTACACCGTACCCCAAAAAAGAATCTGGGGTCATAGATTGACTTGCAGTAGTTCGTATGGCTTGCTTTATAGCATCTGGGTGCGTTTTAGGAAATGCTTGTACCAAACAAGCTACTCCACCAGCTGCTATTGGTGTAGAGTAGCTGGTGCCGTATCCTCGGTAATAAGAGCCGCTTGGGCTAGCTACTGATGCAAGAACGCCCATCGCCGCAATATCTGGCTTTACTGTGCCCAATGCATTGTATCCCTGGCTACTAAAGTTTCCTGGTTTTCCATTCTTGTCTGCTGCTCCAATAGTAAGTACTGCCGCCACATCGCTCGGTGTGCCTATTTTCCTCCATTGGTTGTCGCCAGAGTTGCCAGCACTATTAAGCACTATGATACCTTTTTGAGAGGCTACTCGGGCTGCTTTACTTGAATAGGATGTTTCCCCATCTAAGTCTTTATGCGTGTAGCTCAACGACTTATCGTCGTATTGATTGTATCCGAGTGAAGAAGATATAATATCTACCCCAGCACTATCGGCCAATTCAGCTGCTTTACACCAATTGAGCTCTTCTATGGGGTACTCAGTAGCAGCATATTCTGTGCGAAAGAGTATAAGGTGAGCCATAGGGGCACCGCCAATGAATTTCCCCTTGTGATAACCTCCTATGCATGAGGTTACAGCAGTGCCATGATTGTCTTTTATGTTGAGTACATTGTCTAGCCCAGCTATGTCGAAACCAAAGGTGAGTAACCCATTGGCTTGGTGTTTCAGAAAAGAAGGAATCTTGTCTATTGCGTTAAAGCCCGCATCAAAAACAGCGATAGTTATACCTTTACCGTTGTATCCATTTTGGTGTAGGTCTGTAATCTGTATTTGCCTGTTTTGTGTATAGGCCATGCCATAGTCTTCAGGCAATAGATTGTCTGTAAGTATGGTGCTTTCTTTCAGTTTCATCACTGGTGTAATGAACTGAGGTTTCTCAATGTTTAGGGGAGTTTCAGCTTTTCCTACGTACGATACCTTTGCTACAAAGGTCAATTCTGCTATTTCTGATGCAGCCATTTTGGAGGCGTTGATTACTAGTCCATTGTGCCATTTTAATGCGTAGCGGACAATAGTACTGTCTATTTGTCCTATTGCCGTTTTGTAGCCGTGGTATACGGGTTGATCTTCTGTAGTGAAGGGAATATTAAATTTTGCTCTACGAGCTAGACTCTTATTACTGAGTATCAATGCAGCATTTACCGTAGCAGGTTTGTCTTTGAATTGTACTAAGTATGCATCTGATTGTGCAATAGCAGTAGAACCAACAAGTAAACTACCTATTAGTACGAATGATAGTTTGTGTAAACTCATTTCCTTCTTTATATTTTCCTGGTTGTGTTTCTACGGATAATTTTTTCCTCCATATTAGGCCTTTCCCGCGGGCATAGATTTCTTCTTCTACTTCTTGAAAAAATGGGTCCACATCGTTTCCTAAGTCTACGCGTAAGGAGTTGCTATATGCTACTCCTACCAACGTATACGCTTGGTCTACATCAAAATACCGAGCGGTCTTCATATCTTCTATATTTAGCTCATTTATGTCCCAAGATTTTCGCTCACGCAATGGGAAACTGAGCACTACTGTACGTTTATTGTTAACCATTCTCTGGGCACTGAAATTATCTTTATGAGCGAGTCCATAGGTGATGAATTCCCATGTTCTGCCAGAATCATTACTTTGTTCAATTTCTATTGTGTATGCGAGCTGGCCAGTATTGTCGCGTACTGTATCAGCCACTGTTTCCTTGAGCCAATAATAGATCGTATCTGTTTCCTCTCTAAAGGCATCGTGTTGCAGTTCTTCAATAGCAAAAGTAGAATAGTCATTTAATGCCAAAGGGTAGTAGTGTGGTAACTCAGCTGGGGCGTCTTTTAACTTTGTGCACGCTGCCAAGCTCATTATTGCTAGTATGATTGGTGTTTTGTGTTTCATAATATATAGGTGTGTAACGGATCATTATTGTAGGAATGATCCGTAGGATTAACGTGTATATTAACCAGAATACTATTTGCAGAAGATGTGTCATTCATAAATACATAATATGTTGAACTACGGTCTAGGTCAAGCATCAATTCATTTTTCTTACTGCGGTAAGCATCAAATGCTAAAAATGGATAAATTGGTCTGTTTCTCATTTGCACTGAATGCGAAAATACAATGAAGTTATATGCAACACTTCACAATAGCCATAATATGTTATATTTTTGTCCGCAAATGACAAAAATATTAGATGGTAAGGCACTCGCTCTAACACTACGAAGTAAGGTGAAAGAAGAAGTTGCTACACTAAGGGATGCAGGTCACAGAGCACCGCACTTGGCGGCCATCTTGGTAGGAGAGGACGGAGCAAGTATGACGTATGTCAATAGCAAGGAAAAGGATTGCGAGTATGTAGGTTTTGAGTCCAGTGTATATAAACTGGGGGCAGATACTACAGAAGAGGCTCTACTAAGCCAAATAGAGGCCATCAATAACAACAAAAATATAGATGGACTCATAGTGCAACTTCCTGTACCAAAGCATATAGACGCTACCAAAATAACGGAAAGTATAGATCCAGATATAGATGTAGACGGTTTCCATACGCTCAATGTAGGCAAGCTTACTATAGATGAAGATACGTACATCAGTGCAACACCTTTTGGGGTGATAATGCTGCTAGAGGAATATGGCATAGAAACAAGAGGAAAACATTGTGTAGTAATAGGCAGAAGTAATATTGTAGGTAGGCCTATGAGTATACTAATGAGCCAAGGAGGCAGAGATTCTACAGTCACTATATGCCATCGTCATACATATGATGTGGGAGCATTTACAAGAACAGCAGACATTGTTATAGTTGCCGTTGGTATCCCCGAATTTTTGAAACCAGATATGGTAAAAGAAGGAGCTACCGTTATAGATGTAGGAATCACTCGCGTAGATGCAGATAATAAACGGGGCTATTTGTTAAAAGGCGATGTAGCATACGATACGGTAAAAGAAAAGTGCAGTGCTATCACACCAGTGCCTGGAGGGGTGGGGCCTATGACCCGATACGGTCTGTTGCACAATACACTAAAAAGCTACAAAAAGAAACTCAACCTATGATAGATTTTCCCGTGATGGAATACTTCTACTCTATACAAGGAGAAGGAGTGTATACTGGGCAACCAGCGTTTTTTATACGACTGGGCGGATGCGATGTAGGTTGTGTTTGGTGCGATGTAAAAGATAGTTGGGATGCAGATAAACACCCCAAGAAGTCTATCGAGTTTCTAGTAGATGAAGCTAAAAAACACCCGAGTAGAATACTCATACTTACTGGTGGTGAGCCCGCCATGTATGATTTGACACTAATTACTCAAGCCTTTAAAAAGGAAGGGTTTAGAGTACATATAGAGACCAGTGGAGCGTATGAACTTGTAGGTTATTTTGACTGGGTAACGTTCTCTCCCAAAAAATTCAAAGCCCCAATAGCCATAGCTGCTATACAAGCCGATGAGCTAAAAGTGGTGGTTTTGAATAAAAGCGATATTGCCTGGGCAGAAGAACACCAAAAAATGGTGCCAGACACGTGCAAGCTCTACCTGCAGCCTGAATGGGATAAACGTGAAATAACAGAGAAAATCATCTTTGATTACGTCCTAAAAAATCCAAATTGGTTTGTGAGTTTGCAAACACACAAGTACTTGGGAGTGGATTAGGAGTTTATACAATGAATTTTATAATGGTCAGGTACTAAGAGTAACGCCATTATTAGCAGAATCATTGGAGCTTTTCCAAAATTTATTCTTGCCTAAATTTATAGCTACAAAAAACCACCTTGCTTACACAAGGTGGTTTTTTGGTTAACGGTCAGAAAATCTACCGGGTTATGCTAATTTTTTTGGTAAGCGTGCTTACACCGTCTTCAAATCGGAGGAAGTACGTTCCTTCATATACCGTTTGTACATCGTAGTAAGCAATGGTGCTGCCTTGCGGTATAGTAGTAGTGCTTATTTCTCTGCCGGCCATATCTATGAGTGTGATTTTTACATCTGCTCTGGTGAGCCCGCCCAGTTGTATAGCTAACAAGTCGCTTGTTGGGTTTGGAAATACAGTAATATGCGTACCTGTCAATACATCTACTCTATTTGTGCTAGCAGTATATACCGTAGTTGCCTCGCCTACGCTAGTTGTTTTTCTATTGGTGTAGTTGCCATGGAAAGTAGGTCCTACTGCGTATGGGTATGCAGAATTCCAGTTTTCATCCACCGTGCAGAAGTATGCGTAGGTACCTTCAGGATATTCTGGCGTGATACAAAATCTACCATTGTGCTCATCGAGCACATCTTCGTCTGTAGATGCAATGTAGCCATAGTCTTCTCTAAAGTAGCCCAACCAATAGGTAGCATCTACATCAGGACCACTATCTACTGTACTTCCGTCTGCGTGTGTACTCCGTGTGGTAATATCTCTGAGTTGGTACCCAGACTTGATGCGTGCAATACCTCCAGTTCCATCTTTCTTGGCGTAGCTGTATGCTCCGTATATGGGAAATCCGTCATAGGCATATCCTATAAGTGGGGAGTGCTCGTTGCTATCTATAGCATACAAACCTTCTGCGTCGTATAGGTTACATATTTCAGAAACTACTTCTAGATCTAGTTTAAACGCAGAAGGATTTTGGTGATGGTGGTAGTTTCCATTTGCTGGGTGGCCTTTAGCACAGTCAAAACCTTCTTTTTCTGCTGGTATGGCGTCTCTATTCCAAGCTTGCACTGTTCCTCTTGCACCTGGACAACGATCTCGTCCTGGTCCACCGCAGAGCTCATTGGTTTGCGGGTTCCAAGCTACCCCATCTCTGTAGTCAAAGAGAGCTACACCATTTATAAATATTCCTATGTTTCCGCCAACTGTAGCATCTTTGGTTCCTGTGTTTTCCGTTGGGTTGAGTGGTATTTGATAGATTCCACTTTGATCTTCTGCATTACTGGGATTACCGTCTGAGAATGGACCTGTAGGGTATGCAGGTATTCCGGTGGCAGTTACATACACATAATCAGCAGAATACTCAACTTTCTGACAATTCACTAAAATGCTGTTTGGCGTTAGCGTTGCATTGCCCTTAGGGTAATAGTTGCCTGTTTGTGTCGTGTTTTGGAGCCAAGAAGATATGGCTGGTGAAGTTTGTGCCTGAGCCAGCGATCCCAGCATTAATAGTGCGAGTAAGATAAGTTTGTTCATTATTGGTTTTTTAGACGTTGGTTATAGGTTCATTCCTGCGGTAGGAGTGTCTCTCGCGGAAATTTATTATCCGTATTAAAAATTAAGTCTTTGTCATTCAAGGTAAGCAAGAACGCAATTAAGTCTGCTTTGTCGTTCGACGTAAGTGAAATTCCGCTTTTCAATTCTTGAGACAGGTTATTATTCGAAGTAATTATGCTTGTGTAGTGATTGAGCACTTCACGCAGTTTTCTATACCTACCATCGTGCATGTAAGGGTAGGTATAGCTTAAGTTTCTTAAACTGGGTATTTTAAAAAGAAAGCTATCCTTCTGATCATTAGTCACGTTGTACCTACCTATATCATAGTTGTTTGTGTCTGGTGCTAGTCCATTGTTTTTGAATGAGTACGTGCTAAATAGGGGTTCAGCATGACACGACTTACAATTGGCTTGGTAGAGCTTGTATCCCGATATTTCTTGTGAAGTAAAGGTGTCTTTATTCAATTTAACTCTATCGTATTTGGCGTTGCTAGAAACAAGGGTTAGTTGAAACTGTGTTAGTGCTTTTAGTATTCGTTGGCTTGTAATGCTATCGTTTCCGTAGGCATCCTGAAATAGCGGTGGATAGGTGTTACTGCTAACAAGCTTTTTGAGAATATTTTCAATGGATTCTGCCATTTCACCAGGATGGGTAATGGGTGCAAGAGCTTGCATATCGAGGTGATGACTTGCCCCGTCCCACATCAGTTTTGGTTGCCAAGCAAGATTGAATAGAGCAGGAGCATTGCGAGTGCCTATACTGTCGCGTATGCCATGACTTAGCTTATGATCGGTATGTGCAAAGGCATTGTAGGGTGAGTGGCAACTTGCACAGCTTATGGTATTGTCCGCAGAAAGTAGTGGATCGTAGAATAAGGTTCTTCCGAGCAATATTTTGGCAGCAGTGGCCTCCTTTAATTCTTGTTGGTATAGTGGTTTGGGAAAATGAGAAGGCCACGAGCTGGCCTTCCATGTACTCGCAATACAAATCAGAATAGACGATATTGCAACAACCTTCTTCACAATGAGCTATGTATGCTGGTGCAAAATTGATTGATCAAATCTACCGCCTCTTCTCCTGGACGCATTATATACAGCCGCTCCCAAGTCATTTGCTTAAAAATTTGGTCCATCTTAATATTGAGGATAGAGCCATAGGGCCTAGTTATGGTGCGGTATGTATTGAACGGAGCAGTGAAACCTCCTAAGTGAAACTGAAATTCTTCTGATTTTCCTTTCTGCTGTTTAGTTCCTTCTATTTTTACATTGATATAGCCACTCTGCCATGTCCAGTACATTCCATTTACAGGATCTAAATCTCCTGCCATAGCACCTTTACTATTGGTAGTGCTGTCTATTCCTATCCCAAACTGTAGCCTTAAGTTAGCCTTAGAGTCAAACAAAGAATCGTTTAAATGTACTGCTTGAGACGTAGGATATTTTAAGTCTACCAAAACATGCCTTTTAGGATGGGTATAGATTACACTGTCGTTCGTATCTATAAGCACTATGTCAGAGAGGTAGAACCGCAGTGTGTTTATAGCGTATGTGTTGTCATACAAGCTATCAAGTACGAGAGTGCTATTGGCGTACGTTGCATTTATCTTAAAGTGAGTTTGTGCTTGAACAAATATGGAACTGCATACTACGAGCGTTCCAATAAGAAAGCCCTTCATTGTCTTTTATGGCTCCCTTTTCTTTTGGATCCACGCTTCGAAAATATCGTATTAATATTATCTACCAAAGCGGTGTAGTTATCCATTTGTTCTGGTTTGCAGATGCTTTTTATATCCATAAGATGATTGAAAAAGCCAAGTTCCATTTCACGATGCAATCCTGCAATAACACCAGAAAGTGAATCTGCTTGTTCCCTGTTTTCTGTTTTTAGCAGATTATTTAATTTGGATTTTTCAGCATGTATTTTTTCGCGGGTATTGTTCACCAAGCTGCGGTGTTCCTGTACTTTTATTTCATAGGCAGCACTTTGATTACTATCCAAGTTGAGGCGTGTAATAATGATCTCTTTCGGGCTGTTTTTGTGCTTTCCGCGTTTGCCACCTTTGGTGAGCATAAACCCTACAAGCATTAGATTTATGAGTAAAAATACAATAGCGAGTGCTCCGTATAGTTTTGTCTTATTCATAAAGCGAGTATTCAGTTTGTGGTACAAATTCTTCTAGTCTGCTTTGGGTTTCTGTATTGTTATTGTTTGCAACCATATATATATTGGCTACAAATAGGAGGACTACTGCTATTGCAATGGCTCTGGCATAGTGCATGGGCACCACGTCTTTGGCTTGGTTGGCTATACGCTGCTGCACTTTACTCCAGAGTGCATCTGGTGCAGGTACTTTTTGTATGTTTTCCAATCGTTCCATTTCGTTTGTTATGGGTATAGACTTTGTTTCTCTCATTTTCCTTCGTTTAGAGCGAGTTTTTCTTTTAAATTTTTCTTAGCTCGCTGGTAAAGTGACTCTACTGACTTTACAGTAGACTTCATTATTGTAGCTGCTTCTTGTTGTGTTTTATTTTCTATTTTCATTAAAATAAGGGCAGTTTTTTGTCGTTCAGGTAATGCATTTATACACGCAAAAATGCTTTTCATTTCTTCTTTTTGTTCCATTAAGATACCAGGGTGATCAAAGTGAGAAACAGTAATAGAGGTGTCTGGATCGTCTAGTCGCTTAGAGGTAAAGAAGAAACTACGTTTGTTGCGACTTTTGGCCTTTATAAAGTCAAGTGATTTGTTTATGGTAATGCGATAAATCCAGGTTTTGAGAGTGGCCTTTCCTTCAAATTTGCTCAAGTTTTGATATACAGACAGAAATACGTCTTGTGTTATCTCTTCTGCATCTGCTGTATTTTGCAGGTACTGCAGAGCTAGGTTATATACGAGGTCTTTGTAAGCGGTATATGATTGCTCAAAGGTCAAATATGCTCTAACAGACTAGTTTCTAATGAGTAGAAGTTCAGCTTCTAATAGCTCTTTAGCCATTGTGGCTTCAGCGTCTAGGGAGTTATTTAGTAAATTTATTTTTTCATAGGGATCGGTTCTCAAGTCATAGAGCTGGTCATCATCGTTTGAATTTACGATTAGCTTATAGCTCATATTGCGAATAGTCCAAACTTCACTACCATCATTATTTCTCAATTCTGAGTATTGAAAATCGCGTGTTTTTTTGTCCGTAGTCAAAAGTTCTACGATGCTTTTACTATCATAAATAGCGTTGGTAGTAGCACCTGCTAGGCTAGCTATGGTTGCAAATAGGTCGGTGCTATTTACCAGATTGGCATCTCTACCTCTGCGTGTTACTCCTTTACCAGCTATGAATAGCGGTGTGTTTATTCCACCTTGATATACCGTACCTTTTACCGTTCTTGAGCTGTAGGGACTTTGAGCTACTTGGTTAGGAGAGCCATTGTCTCCAATGAATAAGATAATGAGGTTTTCCTTATCGGTAGCGGTCATACTGTTCAGTAGTCTTCCTATTTCGTAGTCCATTGATTCTATTGCGGCATGATAGTAGGGCAAAGGCTCATCTCCCTCTTGGTACGGGGCTAAGGTGCCTTGTGAGTGCGTACCCGCAGGAGGTGCATGAAATGGTGTATGTGGTGCCGTATATGCTTGCCACAAAAACCAAGGTTTGTCTTGCTCTTGTACCCATTCTATAGCTAGGTTCGTGAATTTTGTTGTGATGTATTCGGTCTCTGTATTCGTACTCCCGTTGCTCGTTTTGGTCCAGCTGTAGTAGTCCTCTGCAGCTCCTTTGATAAGACCTTCATAATAGTCTATCCCAAAATCTTCTGGATTAGTATTTGACTTATTCCCGCTAAGGTGCCATTTGCCTACTATGGCAGTACTATAGGCATTATTGGTCTTGTCATTGATATACTGCTGCAGCACTATTTCATCAGAGTTCAGGACTTCACTTGCCTTTTTTACCTCTGTACGGTATCCGTATTTTCCGGTTATTATACTTGCTCTTGTGGGACTACATGTTGGGTATACCCAAAAATTATCGAAGGTAAGACCGCTCATACGGATAGAGTCGAGCGTAGGAGTATTGGGTTTGGTTGTTCCTTCATCATACCCTGTGATAGCATCTTTTCCGAGGTCGTCTGCTATGATTAGGAGTATATTTGGTTTCGTAGCTGTTATGGTTATTTCGTCTACGCAATCTCCGTCGTCTTTGCAAGCTGAGAATAGTATGGCTATGGCCAAAAATGTGTATAGATATTTAAGCATTTTATGTTTAGACTATGTGTTTGGCAAAAAACCTTCGGTAGCTATGTACAACGTTTACAACCAGTGCAAGTGGTAGTCTTTTATCTCAAGAGCCAAAGCAGCTTTGGTTACCCTTAGCGGCTTAAAGGTGTCTATCATTACGGCCAGTTCGCCCGTTTCTTTTTTGCCAATGCTTTTTTCTGCAGCTCCGGGAGTAGGACCATGAGGAATTCCCCCTGGGTGCAAGCTCATTTGCCCTTTCTCAACGTGGCCCTTACTCATAAACTGTCCGTCTACATAGTACATTACCTCGTCACTATCTATATTGCTGTGCCAATACGGTGCTGGGATACTGAGTGGGTGGTAGTCAAAGAGTCGCGGTACAAAGCTGCAAATCACAAAATTATTTCCCTCAAATGTTTGATGTATAGGCGGTGGCATATGTATGCGACCTGTTATCGGCTCAAAGTCATGTATGCTAAAAATAAAGGGATAGTGTGTGCCATCCCAACCTATCAAGCAAAACGGGTGGTACTTGTACGTATATGGATAAAGTTTATCCTCCTTTTTTGTTTTTATCAAGAATTCACCTTCTTCTATGATGGTCTGCAAATTATCCGGCTGTTTTATATCACGTTCGCAGTAGGGAGAGTGTTCCAGTAGCTGACCACCTTTACTCACATAGTTACGTGGGTAGAGCACTGGGCTATGACTCTCGGTTATCATTAGTTTATTGTCTTCTGTATCAAACTCCATTTGGTATATGACGCCGCGTGGTACGATGAGATAATCACCATATTTAAATTTTAGTTCGCCATAGTTGGTGCGGCATGTCCCACTTCCTGCATGCACAAAAATCACCTCATCACTATCTCCATTTTTGTAGAAATAGTCTGTCATACTCTTACGTGGGCGAGACATGCATATCTGCAAATCGCTATTGGTAAGTAGTATTACTCTGCTTTCTAAGTAATCGTCAGCGGGCTCTACATTAAAGTTTTGAAAACTACGGTGCAGCATCTCCATTTCGCCAGCAAGCTCTGGCTTTAGGTCTATTGGTTTATCTACCTTTAGTATAGCCGTAGGTGGATTGTGATGGTAGAGTAGGCTGTAGCTATTGCTAAATCCTTCTGTACTAAAGAGTTCTTCTTTATACAACTCTCCATCTGGTCTTCTAAACTGCGTGTGTCTCTTGGGGGGTATGCTCCCTAGCTTATGATAATGTGGCATATGGTTCAAAAATAGAAAGGTTCGTGGTATTTTGCCTTCCTTTTGCCAAAATATACATTCCTTTCTTTATCTGTGGTAAAATGTATTGTATACTTGATGAAGTGTATTTGCCTTTGCTTCGAACATTTTTATACCTTCGCATTATCTTGAAAAATAGTCTATTAATCACACTGTTAACCACATTCACCTATGGCATATTTGCTACCGGGTGCCAGTGGTTTGACCAATCACACATCAGCTTAGCTGCAGATACTACAATAAGCCTAGAGGCTAGAGAGTGGAGCAAGAAAATAGATCAAAATCCAGAAAATATAGAGTATTACCTGCAGAGAGCAGAGGTGCTCAATGATGAGAAACGATATGATTTGTCCATTCGCGACTATCAAAGTGCTATAACCAAAGATGGTGATAATAGCAGTTATCACTATATGCTTGGAGATGCATTTTTTGCAAATAATGAGACAACACAAGCCTTAGAGCAATACCAAAAAGCCGAAGCAGTAAATCCCAATGATATTACTGCAGTTTTCAAAACTGCCCAGTTTTTATACTTTGTACGTCAGTTTGATAAGAGTAAGATTCGTTTTGGAAAATTGTTGAAACTAAGCCCTCAGCACGCAGATGGTCATTTTTTTAGTGGAATGCTGTACAAAGAAGACGGAGATACAGCAACAGCTATTGAGTTTTTTGAAAAAACGATAACGCTGCTGGGTTCAGACTACAACAGTAGCCTGCAATTGGCTATGCTGTATGAGACAAAAGGTAAATACTCCGAGGCCTTATCCAACTACGAAAAAGCTATAAATACAGACCCCACTAGCAGTGAGGCTTATTATGCTCGTGGTCTTTTGCACCAAAAAATGGGCAATGACGAACGTGCTATGGTTGATTACCAAAAGACGATTGAGGCCAATCCTACAAGTTTCAATGCGTTTTATAATGCAGGAAATGTTCTGGCCGAAAGAGGTAACTATCAGAAGGCAGTGCAGCACTTTGAAATGTGTGTACGTTTTCTGCCAGAGATAGCCAAACCGTACAATAGAATAGGGCAATGTATGGAGTTGCTAGGCAATACAAACAAGGCAATGGAGAATTATAGAAAATGTTTGCAAATAGACCCTAATTTTGCACTCGCTAAAGAAGGGCTTGCTCGTCTTGGTAAACTTTAGAAAAACGAATCGCTAAACAACAGTAGATTGAATATAAAAATAACATTACCCGATGGTTCGGTACGTGAAGTGCCACAAGGAAGTACGGCACTAGATGTAGCCAAGAGTATAAGTGAAGGACTTGCCCGTGTAGTGGTAAGTGCAAAGATAAATGATGAGGTGTGGGATCTTACCCGACCGATAAATGGCGACGCTTCGCTTGCTTTGCTCAAGTTTGATGACCTAGAGGGTAAGAAAACATTTTGGCACAGTAGCTCTCACTTGCTCGCAGAAGCACTCGAAGTACTTTACCCCGGCGTAAAGCTAGGTATTGGTCCGGCTATAGACAATGGGTTCTACTACGATGTAGATTTTGGTGATCAAAATTTCTCTTCCAATGACTTTGAAAAAGTGGAGAAGAAAATGAAGGAACTAGCCAGCCAAGGCAACACCTACGATAGAGAAGAAGTAAGCAAGGCAGATGCAATAAAGTACTTTACCCAAAAAGAGGATGAGTACAAGCTAGACTTAATTGATGGACTAGATGACGGAACCATTACTTTTTATACGCAAGGAAACTTTACAGACCTATGCCGTGGTCCGCACATACAAAGTACCTCTGCTATAAAAGCAGTGAAATTACTCAATGTAGCTGCAGCATACTGGCGTGGAGACGAAAAAAATAAGTCACTTACCCGTATTTATGGCGTTTCTTTTCCCAAGGCTAAGATGCTCACGGAGCACTTAGAACTATTGGAAGAAGCCAAACGAAGAGATCATAGGAAACTAGGAAAAGAACTGGAGCTATTCACGTTTAGCGATAAAGTAGGAGCGGGGCTTCCGCTTTGGTTGCCTAAGGGAACTGCCATACGCGAGCGACTAGAAAATTTTATGCGTCAGGCTCAGATAGAGCGTGGTTATCATCAAGTGGTTACACCGCATATTGCCAAAAAGGAGTTGTACGTAACCTCAGGTCACTACGAGAAATATGGTGAGGATTCTTTTCAGCCTATAAAAACACCCAATGAGGATGAGGAGTTTTTGCTCAAACCAATGAATTGTCCACATCACTGTGAGATTTTTAAGTTTAAACCAAAGAGCTACAGAGAATTACCATACAGAGTAGCAGAGTTTGGTACCGTGTATAGATACGAGCAGAGTGGTGAGCTAAATGGACTTACACGTGTACGTGGATTTACGCAAGATGATGCCCATATTTTTTGTACTCCAGACCAACTCAAAGAGGAGTTTGTAGATGTAATAGACCTAGTAATGCACGTCTTTAAAAAGTTAGGTTTTGAGAACTTTACAGCACAGATATCCTTAAGAGATCG
>CAWVTO010000024.1:0-15502 GCA_963932895.1 uncultured bacterium | reverse complement strand
AGCTTCATTCAGAAAACAAAGGTTTTTTAAAAAATGCATTGAAGAGTTTTCTAAACAAGTCCCTCAAAGTGAAATACTCTGGCAGTGTAACCGTAGAAGTATTGGGGGTGTCTTTTGATGTACCCGTGCAATACACAGAAAAAGTAAGTTTTGGCCTGAACTATGAATAGTTTGACCTGAACACATGATTAGTTAAACCTAAATTTGAGACCCAAGTCATCCATTTTTTTCTTGGTACTCTCATCCATTTGAAGCTTGTAGCGTTGGCTTGTTGCCTTTATTGTCTTGCCATTGTTTTTTATTCTAAAGGCTAAAGATACTTTACCGCGTTCGTCTACTAGGTCAAATAATGACGTCATTAGCTCTTCATTCACCTCATTGGCTTCTATATCTATGGTTACCCTTTTGAGTTGACTTGATACGGTATCTTCCAAGAAAGTCAGTTGCTGCAATCTTACATCTACCTTATCCGGATCTCGCCAACTCTTTTCTCCTTTGGCAACAATAAAAATTTGTGCATTGAGCTCTATCCACGGTTTGAACTGTGTGTACTGCTCACCAAAAAGAGCAAACTCTCGTGTACCACTAAAATCCTCTAAGGTAAAAATGCAGAACGGTTTACCATTCTTACTCACGGCATCCCGAATTGTTGTAATTAAGCCTGCAAGTTTTACTTCAACACCTTCTAACTTGAGGTTATCCTCCTCTAGTTTCAATAGAGAGTGCGAGGTAAAATGTTCTATCTCAAATTTAAAATTATTGAGTGGATGTCCGGAGATATAGATTCCTACCAGTTCTTTTTCTCGCTGTAGTTTTTCCATGAGCGACCACGGCTCTACAACTGGCAATTCTGGCTTGGTAACGTCGAGAGCTCCAGCCTCGCCAAATAAGCTAGATTGATTGCTCAACTTATCGTTTTGTACTTGATTCCCAAATCGCACAGCAAGGTCTATTCCTTTGCCATGCCCCGTATCGATAACATAGCTGCTTCTATTCACGCCATAATCATCAAAGGCACCAGCTATGGCTAAATTTTCTAACGATTTTTTGTTAACTACACGTTGATTAGCACGCTCGCAAATATCAAATATGGAATTATAATCCCCATTCTCTTTACGTTCCCGAATGATCTCTTCTGCGGCAGTACCACCTACCCCTTTTATAGCAGCCAAACCAAAACGGATAGCACCATTCTTATTGACACTAAACTTGCGTTCACTCTCATTGGCACTTGGTCCAAGTATCTCTATACCCATCCATTTGCACTCGTCCATAAAGAAACTTACTTTCTTAATATCATTCATATTGTGGGTGAGTACAGATGCCATAAATTCTGCTGGATAATGTGCTTTGAGGTAACCTGTATGAAACGCTAGGTAAGCATAGCAGGTACTGTGGCTTTTATTAAATGCGTAGGATGCAAATGCTTCCCAATCTTTCCAGACTTTTTTGAGGGTTTCTTCTTTGTGGCCTCGCTCTGTTCCTTGCGAAATAAATAGGTCAAAGAGCTTGTTCATCTCCTCAATCTTTTTCTTACCCATTGCCTTACGTAGACTATCCGCTTGGCCTTTGGTGAAACCGGCTAACTTTTGCGAGAGCAACATCACCTGCTCCTGATATACCGTAATACCATAGGTATCCTTTAGGTACTCTTCCATATCTGCCAAGTCATACTTAATCTCTTGGCGGCCATGCTTACGCTCTACGAAGTCTTTTATATACTCCATCGGACCGGGCCGATACAAGGCGTTCATTGCAATAAGGTCTTCAAACTTATCAGGCTTGAGTGCTTTTAGGTGCTTCTGCATTCCTGGACTCTCAAATTGAAATACACCATTGGTATTCCCTTTAGCAAAAAGCTCCAAAGCTTTCTTATCGTCTAGCGGAATATCATCTGGAATAATTGTGATTCCGTGGCGGTCTTTCACAATCTGCACGGCATCTTTTATAATGGTAAGCGTCTTGAGCCCTAAGAAATCCATCTTGAGCAGACCTGCGTCTTCCACTACACTATTATCATACTGTGTTACCAGCAGATCTGAATCTTTGGCGGTGGTTACCGGGACGTATTTCGTGATATCGTCTGGTGTAATAATTACACCACAAGCGTGTATCCCCGTATTCCTTACCGACCCTTCGAGTCGTTTGGCGGTACGTATGAGTTCTCCAATTTGATCGTCTTTTTCAGACAATTCTCTGAAGGCTTTGGCAGCTTGCACCTGCTCACTGTTCATAGCTCCTTTCAACTTAGGTTGTATGCCTCCCGGGGCAAGTACTTTATTAAGATTTGCACTCAAGTGATCGGGAAATGCCTTGGTAATCGCATTCACCTCATGGAGCGGCACATCCATCACACGTCCTACGTCTTTTAGACTAGAGCGTGCCGCCATACTGCCATAGGTGATAATTTGAGCCACTTGTTTTTGACCGTATTTCTCTACAACATAGTCGATAACACTTTGCCTTCCCTCATCATCAAAATCAATATCAATATCGGGAAGTGATACTCGCTCAGGATTAAGAAAACGCTCAAAAAGCAAGTCGTACGCAATAGGATCTACATTGGTAATACCCAAGCAATACGCAACAGCACTACCTGCGGCTGAGCCACGACCGGGCCCTACAGATACACCCATATCTCTGGCTACACTGGTAAAATCCTGTACAATAAGAAAGTACCCTGGATATCCAGAATCTTTGATAACCGATAGCTCAAACGTTAGGCGTTCCTCTGTCTCAGAGGTCATGTTGGGATAGCGTTTTTTCGCCCCCTCAAATGTTAAAAATCGGAGATAATCATCCTGCGTCTTAAACTCTGGCGGCATGATAAAGTTAGGCAAGAGAACGTCTCTTGCTAACTCTGGGGTAGTGATGCTATCTACTACTATATTGGTATTGTCTAAGGCTTCTGGTATATCCGAAAAGAGCATTTCCATCTCTTTCTGCGTTTTAAAGAAGAACTCATTATTGGGAAAAGCAAACCGCAGCCCTTTTCCATATCCTTTGGGATCGCTAAGCTTAGAGCCCGTATTCACACAAAGTAGAATATCGTGCGGCATTGCATCGTCTTCCTCCATGTAGTGGGAGTCATTCGTAGCTATTACTTTCAGTTCATACTTATTCGCCAGTTTTATTAAAACTTGATTTACATCTTCCTGGCTCATTCCTGTGCCGTTTATGTTTTCTATACCGTGGCGTTGGAGCTCTATGTAGTAATCCTGCCCAAATATGGCAAGATACTCTTTTAGTATTTTCTCGGCTTCGGCTTCTCCTTTGAACAAGATAGCCTGAGGTATCTCCGCCCCTATACAACACGATGTAGCAATAAGCCCTTCACTGTGTTTTTTTAGTATATCTCTATCTATACGCGGAAATTTACCGTACAGCCCATCCATATAACCAATGGAGCAAAGGAGTGAGAGATTCTCATAGCCTTTTTGATTTTTGGCTAAGATAAGTTGGTGATAACGCTTGTCTTTGGTATCTCCTACAAACGAACGACGAAACCTGTCCTCTACCAAGTAAAATTCGCAGCCTACTATAGCTTTCACACCGTGCTTCTTTGCTGAGTTTACAAATTTAAACGCACCAAACATATTACCATGATCGGTAAGAGCTACGGCACGTTGGCCATCCGCTTTCGCTTTGGCAAACATATCGTCTATGGGTGCGGCTCCGTCTAGTAATGAAAACTGGCTATGGCAATGTAGGTGTGAATATTGTGGCACTGTTTACTTGTAAATTAGGATTTATCATTTCTACTGATTTAACAAAGTGTATTGGGGTCTATTGATAACAACACAATCTATGCTAAGATCTACAAGTATACTTCATATTCGAGAGTTAACATAGCAGAATATCAAAGGGCTTTTGCACAGCAAAAGGGATAACTTTTTAGGACATTGGTTTTGAGGAAATTAGATTTATAAACCTTTAACACATCCATTACATTTCTTTGTTTTAATATTGTCTCTGCAAAACGCATCTTGAAAAAAATCATCCAATACCTGAAAGATTATTACAAGGACCACTTTAGTTGGGGAGAATTTATCGTTGCATTGCTTTTCGTAACAGGATTCTGTTTCTTTAAGTATTTTAAATATATACCAACCAAGTGGGGCGAGCAGTCGCTGCTTACCAGCTGGTGGTACACTGCCTATTTTGCAGAGATGAAATGGAGTTTTCATATGGCACTCTACGGGCTACCGCTGCTCTTCGGATACCTAATGAGCAGTGTCTTTCACCACGAATGGCACTTTTGGAAAAATCCTAAATTTTGGTTCTTGATTGTTTTTGGCGTAGGCATATTTGCTTTTAGAAGCACGCTGTCTGGACATCTTACCCACGGGTTAGACAGCTACCGCGGCTACGAGCATTTTCAGTGGTTAGTAAGCATAGTAGGCACTGTGGCTAGAGGAGTCTTCCTTTTTGCTGCTATATGGATATATTGGTATGTGGCAGATAAAAAAGAGCAACCATTCTACGGATTTACATTGAAAAACTTCAATACCAAACCGTACTTTATTATGCTACTGCTTATGGTACCGCTCATAGCCGCAGCAAGTACACAAGCAGATTTTTTAACCTCTTATCCTCGGGTGCAAAAATTCTTAACCCTCGACTTTGCCAATGCAGAACACTTGAAACACTTTGCTCTGTATGAATTCTTATACGGCCTAGATTTCTTTAGCATTGAATTTTTCTTTCGAGGTTTCCTTATACTTGCTTTTGTGGGTATAGTAGGCCCCAGAGCTATACTGCCTATGGCCTATATCTATGTAGTCATTCATTGGAACAAGCCAATGGGTGAGCTTATTAGTTCTTTTTTTGGCGGTAGTCTACTTGGCATTGTGGCTTATTATAGTCGCAGTATTGTGGGTGGAATAATCGTACACGTGGGTATAGCGTGGATGATGGAACTCGGAGCATTCACCAGTAAATACTTTTTCCCTTGAACGAATTTTTAGGCACAGATATCAAATTCTTAAAAGGAGTAGGCACCGTACGTGCCGAAATCCTAAACAAAGAATTGCGTCTATTTCGTATAGAAGACCTATTGGGCTACTTCCCTTTTCGTTATGTAGATCGCAGTAAGTTTTATAAAATAAGTGAGATAGAGCATGATACCAGCTACATACAGCTCAAAGGAAAAATAACGCGAATGGAAGAGCTTGGCACACAGCGAAGCTCACGACTGGTAGCCACCTTTACAGATGGAGAGCGAGCACTCGAGCTCCTGTGGTTCAAAAGCATTAAATTCATAAAAAGCACGATAAAGGTAGGCGAAGAGATTGTCATCTTTGGTAAGCCTAGTTTCTACAGGGGCAAGGCTAATATGAGTCATCCAGAACTCGATACTGTTGCCAATAGGACCAAAAGTGCTGCCCTGGAGGCCGTATATCATACCACTGAGATGATGAAGACGCGTAGAGTAGAGAGCAAGGCAATACGACAAGTAATGGCCAGTGCACTACAGCATGAAAATTTTCATATACCTGAGATTTTCAGTAAGGAAATGTGTGAGAAATACAGACTCATACCGCGAAGCAAAGCCTTTCGTTTCATACACCAACCGCCAAGCCAAAAGCACATAGAAGCAGCACAATACCGTTTCAAATTTGAAGAGTTATTCTTCCTGCAACTGCCCTTTATCAACCAAAAGATGAACCGCAAAGAAGCGGCAAAGGGAATATCATTTGGCACACAAAATCCACTGTTTGAAGACTTCGTAAAAAATCACTTGCCCTTCTCACTCACCGGAGCACAAGAGCGAGTGTTGCGAGAGGTAAAAACCGATCTCTGCTCTGGTCAGCAGATGAATAGATTGCTACAGGGCGATGTAGGAAGTGGAAAAACCATTGTAGCTTTTTTGAGTGTAATGATGGCCGTAGACAATGGCTACCAAGCCAGCTTGATGGCTCCTACCGAAATACTAGCCATACAACACTACATAGGGCTATCTGAACTTGCCGATAAAATTGGCCTAGAAATAGGCATACTTACAGGATCTACCACCACAAAAGAACGAAGAATATTACACGAAAAGCTACAAAACGGCGAGATAAAACTGCTCGTAGGAACCCATGCATTGATAGAGGATGTCGTTAAGTATAAAAATCTAGGACTCGTCATTATAGATGAGCAGCATCGGTTTGGAGTAGCACAACGAGCCAAGCTACAAGACAAAGGCAAGGAAAATCCTCACGTACTGGTAATGACGGCAACACCTATACCGCGTACATTGGCAATGAGTGTATACGGAGATCTAGACTATAGTGTCATAGATGAAATGCCCGCAGGGCGTAAAGCCATAAAAACAGCCCATCGTTTTGGGTTTGCTCGCGAGAAAATATGGCAGTTTATGAAAGAAGAAATTGCTCGAGGCAGACAGGCTTACATTGTCTATCCGCTTATAGAAGAGAGCGAAACGATGCACTACAAAGACTTGAATAACGGGTACGATGAGTTACTCCATTACTTTCCTAGACCCGAGTATCAAGTAGAAATGCTGCACGGTAAAATGAAACCTGCCGACAAAGAAGCTAAGATGAAAGACTTTGCGGATGGCAAGACCAATATACTGGTAAGTACCACAGTAATAGAGGTGGGCATAAACGTACCCAATGCGAGTATAATGATCATAGAGAGTTCAGAGAAATTTGGACTATCACAACTGCATCAGCTGCGTGGCCGTGTAGGCCGTGGTGCCGAGCAGAGTTATTGCATACTTTTGAGCAGCAAAAGACTAAGTGCCAATGCCAAAACAAGACTAAAAGCTATGGTGAGTACTACCAGTGGATTTGAACTAAGCGAAATAGATATGCAACTGCGTGGGTTTGGCGATATCGCCGGCACAAGGCAGAGTGGTTTGGATCAACTAAAACTAGCATCACTGAGCGATGATGCTCACATAGCAGACGAGGCACGCAACGCTATTGTAGAGCTACTGGCTACAGACCCAGACTATGACAGACACCAAAGTCTACGACACTTCATGCAAAACAAACAAGGGTACAAAGACTGGGAAAAAATTGCCTAATTACTGCTCGAGGTAGTTCTTTAGAGAAGTGAGGTTCTTCGCCATATTTTGAGTGTGCGTCTCTTTAGCTCGCATTATCATTTTGCTCTTATTCTTTAGAGCTTTCATCTTTATACTGCACGACACACGTGTAGTGTTACTATCTAGCACTTCCAATATATATGACTCGGTTTTAGAAAAGAAATCTATGACTACACCGTGCAACACTATCTGCTTATTAACCTCTGCGAGCCTTAGTTCTTTGGTCATCATCATCTTTTGAGGGAAAAAGACGTCAGAAACGCTCCCTTGCGAGAAACCGTCTCCTTTTTTTTGTTTAACCCGCTCTACTCCTTCTACCCATTTGCCCCAAGTTTGTGGATTTGTAATGCCTTTATATACCTCATCTATAGGAGCACTTATATCTTCATTTACTCTAAATTCTATTTCTGATGGAGACAATAAAATCATCCCGTAAAACCCTGCAGCGACAAAGAGCACTATTATCACCAAGTACTTTAGTATATTCATAATGCAAAGATAATACAGATAAATTTTAACTTTATGACATTTAAATGACATAAAAACAGTATTTTTAAACCAATAATTGGCTTTAATCGTATGAAAAAACACTTATTCTTACTCTCCACGGCTTTCTTTCTACTCCTAACTTACACGGGTTTGGCACAAGTTTCTACTTTTCCATATACCGAAGATTTCGAAAATCCTTCCATATACCAAGGAGCCCCAGCAAGTTGTGATGCGACAGTGGCTGGAGCAACCATACCTGGTTGGACACAAGACCCCAATGACAATGGTGACTGGCGAGTAGATACCGCAGGCACAACGTCTATAGGCACAGGACCTGGTGCCGGCAGACTAATAAGTGGCGTTGGTTTAGGCACAGATGCAAACCCAGGAACGACTGGAGGGGCGTATTTATACACCGAAGCAACCAACGCAACTACTTGTGGAGGTTCTGAGATTAGTATATTATCTCCTTTTTTCGATTTTAGTTCTACTGGCAAATATTATCAAGCAAAATTAAATTATCATATGCTCGGTTTGGGCATGGGAACCCTAAATGTAGATGCACGACAAGGAGCAAATGGAACTTGGAGCAATGGAGTACTTACTATTAGTGGTGAGCAAGATTCTGTTTGGCTATTGGACTCCGTAAATCTTGCTGCATACACTGGAGATAGTGTTCAAATACGAATAAGAGCTGTAATGGGCACCAACTATTTAAGTGACTTGGCCATTGACAATGTGGTCATAGATACTTTTTCTCCTGCACTTGCAGATGCTATTTTAGTGGAAGCAAAGATTTCTAACTTAGAATATCCAATAATACCATTGACGCAATTTGATTCATTGGCATTTAGTGCTGGTGTGCGGAACGAAGGCCTAGCTAATATTACGCAGACTACCGTGAGTATAACAGAAACTACTTTTGTATCTCAAGTAAGTTTAGGCACCATAAGTCCTTTCACCAACGATACAGCAAATGCCAGTAGCAAGTACTTTGCTTCAACTACAGGCACTAAAGACTTTATGTTTGAAGTATCTACTAACGAAATAGATGCCAACTTCGCCAACAATAGGGATACTTTTAGTATTGAAGTGACGGACACCGTTATGGCAAGAGAAAACTTGAATGCCACTACCAACGGTATAGGATCAAATAATGGCGTTTTAGAAATCGGCCAACGATTTACCTTAAATGCAGGAGATACAGCCACATCTATCTCCTTTTATGCCAGTGGACCAACCTCAGGAGACAGTGTCATTGCACATATCCGTGCATTCAACCAAGTACCCGGGGCTCTTATTGAAAGTACCATTGCAGTATATTATGTAGCTGGTCAAAACTGGTACACTGCACCGCTAGAATGTTTTTCGATTCTTTCTCAAGGTGATTACTTTGTAAGCGTAGAGCAGTTAGTTAGCTCTTCCAATATGAGCATTGGATATACCGATTTATTTTTCGAAGACTCTACTAGCTTCTTTGGGTCCCCAGGTACGTGGGCCACATTAGAATCCGTAGGTTTTTCCATTAGTCAAATGATTCGACTCAATTTTGGTCACTACGATACGTACAGAGACGTCAACATCTCTTCCAATCTAGACACCATCTGTGAAGGTGGTCAGGTAATAATGACGGGCGATGCAACGGGTTCTTATTCTTGGACACCTGCAAACTTGGCCTTTGCTCCAACAAGCAAGACGACCATTTTTTCATTTGACAATGCTACTGTCATTACTGCTACAGTAGACTTTGGCTGTGGACTAACGGCAAGTGATACCAAGACCATACAGACTAATGAATCACCTACTTCAGGCGGAACACGCGATACGACAATTTGCAGTGGTGCATCTATAACTTTACAATCTACAGGAGGCTCAACATACCGATGGCTCGGTGGACCTGCAAACCAAGACTGGTTAGTAACACCGACCTCCAGCCCACAAACCTTTACTTCGCTTATAGACAGCTCCAACAGCTGCCAATCGGCACACTCAGTTGTGATTACTACGAACTCACCGAGTATAGCCGTATTTGGAGATACCGCCGTATGTACAGGAGAGAATGTAACTGTAAGTGCTGCTGGATCTGCTACGTATCAATGGCAAGATGGACCGAGTGATAGTGCCTATAGCTTTGATGTAATAGAAACAAAATACCTTGTGGTAACCGCTATCAATCAATTTGGATGTATAGCAACAGACTCGGTATTGGTCACAGAAAATCAAGCTCCCGAACTTGTACCACTGAATGATACCGGTATATGTATCACAAAATTCATCACATTAAAGGCGGGAGGAATAGCAGATACGTATCTATGGAGTGATGGTAGCACAAGTGATTCATTGCGTTATCAGCTGTTTGCCGCCAAAACCTATTCACTAATTGCAGGAAATAATAACGGTTGTAAAAGCTATGATACTGTATTTGTAGATAGATACCTTAAGCCCAATGGCACGCTGACTCCAGCAAACGATATGCTTATTTGCGAAGGAACATCCATAGATATAACTGCCGGGAACGGAGTCACTTACGAATGGAGCACTGGAGAGACTACAGCAACTATAAGCCCAGCTCCTATTTCACCTACCAAGTATGCGGTAATCATACGCAGTGCAGAAGGTTGTGAGGATTTTAAAGAGGTGACTATCTCGGTAGATCCACTTCCTATAGCAGCGTTTAGGTACCAAGACTTTCTGGACTCGGTAGTATTCATGAATAAATCTTCATTGGCTACTAGCTACGCATGGAATTTTGGTGATGGTAATAGCAGTACAGCTACAGACCCATTCAATATCTACGATACCAGTGGTATATACACCGTAACGCTCTCTGCAACCAACGATTGCGGAACAGTAGACAGCAGTATTACTCTAGATGTAACGGTTCCTGTAGTAACCAATGGGGTAAATGATATTACCGCTTGGAACAAGATTCAACTCTTCCCCGTACCTGTACAAGATCGATTGAATATACGCTTAGAAAATCAACTGTTTGGAGACGTAAGCATACAACTATATGATATAGCAGGTAAGCTCATCAGTAGTAAGGTTGATATTAAATCTGCAGAGCATTTCACTCAGTTTGTTCGTCTTAATGGATTAGAACCCGGTGTATACACACTCCAACTTAGCATTGAAGGTTCTACCATACGCTCTAAAATAACCAAGTACTAAGAAAGAGTACAACTCCATACAAAGAAGCCCAATAGCGATATCGTTATTGGGCTTCTTTGTTTTGGGATAGAGAGCAAGTCTTTCATTAGCTAAGTAGCTACTGGTGATTTGCCAATAGCTAACCTGTCTTTATTAGAATAATCAAAATCAATGTGCCTGTGTATTCCCATATTCTGGTCAGCCTAGCTGTGATTTTTCTCGAATGAAAGACCAAACTCGTGCGGAGTCATATTACCAAAACATCACGTAACACCCGTTTCTTAAACAGCGTCTCGTCTCCTCTTATAGCGTATTCCTGCTTTTGTAAAGCTACCTATGTGCACGTTGTCGTATTAAAAAAAGTAACTAAGGCTAAATTGCAACACATAGGGACCACAAAAAAAAAGCCTCAACCAAGTGAATGGTTGAGGCTTATGTATAGTGTTTTGCGGTATTACTTACCGAACTTTTTCATATAATCTACTACGATAGGAGTTGCAATGCAGATAGATGAGTATGTACCTACAGCCACACCTACTAGCAATGCAAACGTAAATCCTTTAAGACCCTCACCACCAAAGATGAAGAGTATCAGGATAACGATAAGCGTAGTAAGTGACGTAATCAATGTTCTACTTAGTGTAGTATTGATTGCTTTGTTTATCACTGGGCTCACATCTTTCTCATGCTTGTTTAGTCCAAGGAACTCACGTACACGGTCAAATACTACCACGGTATCATTTATAGAGTAACCCACTACTGTAAGTATCGCTGCTATAAATGCTTGGTCTATAGATAACTCAAATGGCACTATACCCCAAAGGATAGAGTACAATGAGAATACGATAAGAACATCGTGGAAGATAGCTGCTGTAGCACCTAAACTAAACCCGATGTTTCGGAAACGAATAAGGATGTACAAGAACATACCGATAATAGCGAGTGCTATTGCCCAAGATGAACGTACTTTAATATCCTTTGCTATCGTAGGCCCTACTTTGCTACTAGAAAGTATATTATCTGCTGAAACCTTGTAATTAGCTAAACCATCTACAAGAGCTTTTTCTACTATCTTACCTGCATTAGCTTCATTGCTATTGATCAAGTATGAAGTAGTTATTTTGTATTGGTTGTTTGCTCCGTACGTTTTTACTTCTGTGTTTGCATCCGTAAATTTAACAGCTAGAGCTTCTTTTATTTCACCAGAAGTAGTATTGTCTGCTTCTATTACATAGCTCCATCCACCTTTGAAATCTACACCAGTAGAAACTCCTTTGGTAGCGAGAGACACAATACCCAACAGTATAATTACTCCAGATATCATATAGAATACTTTACGTTTTCCAATAAAATCAATATCAATGGTATTCAATCGTTTACCAAATTTCTCCGATATACTTGTATAGAATGACGTTTCTTTTCCTTTGTTGATGTCATTGTCTATGAACATACGTGTTAGGAAAATAGAGGTAAACAATGAAGAAAGGATACCGATTACAAGTATCACTGCAAATCCCATAACTGGACCTTTACCCAATACCCAAAGAATAGTACCGGCAATAACCGTTGTAATATTCGCATCTATAATAGATGAATAAGCACCAGAGTAACCATCCTTGACGGCAGCCTTGAACGACTTACCCGAAGTAAGTTCCTCACGTACACGCTCAAAGATAAGCACGTTGGCATCTACTGCCATACCAATGGTAAGTACCAAACCTGCCATACCCGGAAGGGTAAGAGCAGCATGCATACCAGCAAGTACACCTATGATGAATACAAGATTCACAAGTAGAGCAATGTCTGCGTACAAACCTGCTTTACCATAGTACACTACCATAAAGATAATGACCAATAAGAAACCAACTACCAATGAGATCATACCTGCGTTAATCGCTTTAGCACCTAGTGTAGGTCCTACAGTAGTCTCACCTGTTATTTTAGCTGGAGCTGGAAGTTTACCTGCTTTCAATATGTTAGAAAGGTCAGTTGCTTCCTCTATCTCGTAATTTCCTGTTATTACAGAGCTACCATTTGGTATCTCACCTTGTACTGTAGGTGCACTGTATACTTGATTGTCAAGCACTACAGCTACACATTCCTTAGGACTAGCAGAAGAAGCCTCTCTTGTAAGTCTTTTCCATACCGATGTACCTTCTTGGTTCATCTGCATACTTACCGCTAAGCTTAAATCTCCTTGACGCGTAGGACGTGCATCTGTGATAACGTCACCTGCTAATGCCGGTTCTCCGTCTCTACCACTCTTCAATGCGTAGATAGCATAGAAGTCTCTACCGTCTATTTGTACAGGTTTGAAACCAAACTTGAAGTGTAGGTTAGAAGGTAAAGCTGCTTGTACATCTTTTCTCGCAAAGTATCCTTTGAATATTTCGACATCATTTGCGTCTATATATCCAATCTCAGCAGACTGTGCCCAATTTTTACCTTTGTTTGCTACGTTTGGTATCAACTTAGATATCACAGGATTTTCTGCTTCTATTTCTTCTCTCGATTTTTCTGGAAGCGAATCTGCACCCAAAGAGTCTGTACCTAAAGAACCTTCTAATGATCCTTCAACATTACCTTCTGCTGGTGTGGCTGCATCTTCTACAGGTGTAGCATCTGCGACAATTTCAGTTTCTCCATTGGCTTCATTTTCCAGTTGTTTTACTCCGTAAACAATTTTATTTACTTGCTCCAGGTATTCAAATCCCTTAAAATTAGGGAATACCTTCCAAAACTCAAGGTTTGCAGAGCTTACAAGTAAGTCTCTAACACGTTGCGGATTGTCTACACCCGGAAGCTCTACTAGTATACGGCCGTTATCCAGTCGTTGTACATTAGGCTGTGCTACTCCAAACTTATCTATACGTGTACTTACAATTTCAAAGGCTCTACTAATAGCACTTTCACTTTCACGCTTTAGGTATTCAAATACCTCATCGTTTGTTGAATTGTACCCGTTTGGCAATTCTGCTTCTAGACCTCTACCAAAGAAGATAGCGGCAATTTTACCATTTGGTGCTTTTTCGGTATAGTTCTTAGCCAGTAGGTCTACAAAGTTTTGCTGACCTAAAAATTCGTCTTTAGACTTTTTGAAAGCTTCCTTGAAAGCTACATCGTCTATGGTTAACTCTCCGTTTCTGTCTGCACCTGCCATAGCGGCGATTACTCTAGAAGTCTCTACTTCTAGGGTTACGTTCATACCACCTTGCAAATCAAGACCAAGATTTAACTCGTTCTCTTTACACTCTTGATAGGTAAAATCAAGACCGGGATAAACCACTTGCTGGCTCATACTGTCTAGGTATCTACGCTCAAAAGAGTCTCTTACCACCTTGTTGGTAGAATAGTCAGCTGCAATTGCTTCTGCTTTGTTTTCTACCGAGTTGGTCACGAAGGTGAAAGACAACTGGTATGTACTTGCCAATATAAGCAAGATTGTAATAAATTGGATAAATCCTTTATTGTTCATTGTATCTATATTCTGTTAGATGTTTTGCCAAAATTTCAAAGGCTGCAAAAATATATTTATATACCAACTTTAGCAACTAAAGTTTGCATACGCTCAGGAGATCAAAATGGCTAGAATGCAAAGGCTTACCTCTCCGCTATTACATCATTGAATTTCACAATCACCTTATCCAAACACGCATCAAAATCTTCATTGTTATTGATAATATAATCTGCCGTAGGCTTGTGTGGTTTTAAAAACTCCTTGTACGCTGGCTGCACGTGGTTTTCCCACTGATACATCACCTCATCGTTTGTCATTCCTCGCTCTGCGGTATCTCTTTTTAGCCGTCTATCGAGTGTTACATCATCATCTGCATCTATGTACAAGCGGTAGTCAAACATCTTATTGAGCGACTTATCTGCAAATACGAATAATCCTTCGAGCAAGACTATAGGTGCGGGACTATAGACAATCTCTTTGGGAAAAATATCTGGATTATTGAAGGTATACTCGACTAATTTTACGGTTTCACCTTTTAGTAGTTTTCTCAGGTCTTTTTTTATTCGACTAAAGTCAATACCTGTAGGGTGATCAAAGTTGACCATTCCGTTTTTGTCTCTCAATTGCTCAGAGAGTCCTTTGTAATAATTGTCTTGTGTGATGACACATACTTTGTCTTGACCAAAAACTTCACTCAGTTTTCTAATAAAAGTAGTCTTCCCTGAGGCACTACCGCCTGCTAATCCTACTAAAAATGTTTCTGATCTATGCACCCCGCGAAAGTAAAATTTTATGCCATCAATAAGAATGATGTTATTTTTATTTGCTTGGTATTTTTGACTTACACTCAATTAAACGAACCTCCAATCTAAACATGCGTCTATTTTCACTATACATGAAACTGCATTGCCGATTCTGAGAAACGTTAAAAAGAGGTGGCAGAAACGAAGTCTTTTTCCTATTGAAGTGTGTCTAGTCCCGAAATAGCGTTACACAAAAGAATGTGTAATGAAAGAAGAAAACGCTCACTATGCTCCTTTTTATTCTATTCCTACACAATGAAAAAGATATCTGATCGACTTATACTGATTTTCTAGTAATTAAAAGTAAATCCGACGGACGGCATCCAAGCTACTGAACTATTTTTAAATTGATTTATTGAATTTGTTCCGTGCCTTTGAATCCCAAGGGTACACAAGGTGACAATCATCACTTTTTCATTTAATTTGAAGCCAGCATAAGAAGCCCATCGGGCACTCAAGAAATTATTGAACCGCTTTTCACTTTGCGAATAGTTTACAATTCTAGAATCATCTTTCAATAGTCGACCATTCTGACTTAAAACC